>NZ_JCAXEW010000010.1:0-214102 GCF_059759275.1 Ferdinandcohnia sp. GQ5 | reverse complement strand
ACAATATGTCGGGCTTATTTTTATTTCACATAATCAAGTTGTTAAAAAAATGGGAGGATAAAGATGCCAACGATAATCGAAACAGCACCAATTCCAATTGCCCATGCTCCTAAACCAGTTGCACCACGACGACGTGCGATAAATCCAATGATAATACCTGCTGCTCCTAATAGTACAGGCATTACAAACAAGGAAATGATTGATAAAGCTAGAGCTAGCCAGCCTAAACCAGCACCACCCGCTACCCTATCATCCGTATTGTTTTCTTCATAGTTCGCTTCACGTCTTGTCGTCCCATAATTAATTGGAGCGGCAACTTCTGCTGCCGTTTCCTCATCGTAGCTTGAGTCAGCATTTGCACCTAAGTTTGGATCAACGTATTCAAAATCATCATCTCGAATCTTTCTTACGTTTGTATCTTCTTCCGCCATGCTTATCCCTCGCTTTCCTTATCGGTAAGGAGCATTTTTAGTATGAGTTAAAGGAGCGAGAAATATAATTGTTAATCATTGACTCTAATACCAATGCAGATTAGTCTAAAAAGCGTTAAATTCTACATTCTGGACATGAACCATAAATTTCGAATTTGTGACCGGTTATATCATATCCAGCTAAATTATCGTTCATTTTATCCATAGGACATGATTCTATTTCCTTGGTTTTACCACATTCTAAGCAAATAAAATGATGATGATGGTGATTTCCACCACATGTAAATCGAAAATGCTTCTCACCTGAAAGCTCCGTCATTTCCAATATACCTAGCTCTACAAATAATGAAAGATTTCTATAAATTGTATCAAAACTTAATCCAGGATAGTTTTCCTTTAAATCGTCCAAAACATCCTTAGCTGTTAAATACTTATCAGATACGGAAAAGAGTTCAAGCATTTCCTGTCTTTTTCCTGTATGTTTAAACCCTTTTTCCTTCATTAACTGCATCGCTTCAGAAACATTCATGCTGATCTTCCTTTCCGCCTTTTTTTCCAACTAATTGCGCCTAAAAGAATAATAATTGCAAGTACAACGATGGTTCCCCCTGGAGCTAAATCCAGATAATATGAAAGCACTAATCCAATAATGACGGCTAACTCTCCAAATACAACCGAGAGGATAATCGTTTGTTTAAAGCCTTTTGCAATTCGAATGGCTGCAGCAACAGGCAATGTCATTAAAGATGACACTAATAAAATTCCAACAATCCTCATTGATGCAGCAATAACTAATGCTACGGTAACAATAAAGATAAAATGAATTGTTTTTGCATTAATCCCTGAAACAGCGGCATGCTCTTCATCAAATGATAATAAAAATAATTCCTTGTATAGAAAAGTAACAATAATAATAACAAGCACAGAAATTGCAAGAATGGTCCATAAATCTGACCGGCTAATCGCGCTTACACTACCGAACAAATAATTGAATAAATCTGTATTAAAGCCGTCCGCGAGTGAAATAAAAATAACACCTAAACCAATTCCACTTGATAAAATAATGGGGATTGCAAGTTCCTGATAATGCTTATACACCGTTCTTAAACGTTCAATAAATAGAGAACCAACGACTGAGAATGTCATTCCCATGTAGATGGGATTGATTGGCCCTGCTAACCCGAGTTTCTTTTCAAGTAAAAGACTCGCAGCAATCCCTGCTAAGGTCACATGGCTTAAGGCATCCGCAATAAGTGACAGTCGTCTTACCACTATAAAAACACCGAGTAACGGTGCTATAAATCCAATTAGCAAACCACTAAAGAATGCATTTTGTAAAAATTCATATTGAAAAATATCTGAAAGCATCGTTTCACCTTCCATGGTTATGTTCATGAGTAATTACTTGAAGCGAATGTCCATAAAATTGGGATAAGTCCTGATCTTGAACATGTTCAAACTCATCAGCACTTCCATGGAAATGAAGATGCTTATTCAAACATGCAACATGTGACACTTTTTCCGATACTGTCCCTACATCATGGGTAACTAATATCAATGTAATTCCCTTGTTTTTATTTATGTCTTCAAGCATATTGTAAAAAGTTTGAACCGTTTGGGCATCCACCCCAACAGTCGGTTCATCAAGGATAAGAAGATCTGGTTCACTGACAAGCGACCTTGCAATAAAAACGCGCTGTTGTTGCCCTCCAGAAAGCTCTCCAATGTTCCGATATAGAAACTTTTCCATTCCAACTGCTTGAAGTGCGTCCGTGACTTTTTTCTTGTGTTCTTGTTTGAAAAAATGAAATAATCCAAGCTTTGCGGTTAGGCCGCTTGATACAACCTCAAATACCGTAGCCGGAAATCCTGAGTTAAAACTATTTGCTTTTTGAGAAACAAAACCTATTTTTGGCCAATCTTTAAATTTCGAAATTGGTGTGCCAAATAATTCAATTGACCCCTTTTGAAGTTTAACTAATCCGAGAATGCTTTTTAAAAGCGTGGTTTTACCAGATCCATTAGGACCGACAATAGCTAAGAAAGATCCTTGAGGGACAACTAGGTTAATGTTTTCTAAAACGGTTTGTTCCTCATATCGAAAAGAAAGATCCTTTATCTTTAATACCGAATTTGGATGTGTCAAGTTATCACCTTATCTATCGTTAATTTTTGTTCTTATTAAGAATCATTACGATTTATACTTTAAGAAGTATACAGGATGAATTTTATAAAGTAAAGAAATTGATTATCAAAAAAGATTTATGCACACACCTTTTCGTTATGAAATAGACTAACGAGAGGAAGGTGAAGATGATAACAATGAACATTTATCAACAAATCATTAACCAAAAATTAAAGACGTTAACACCTGATGACTTAATGAAATACGGGAAACAATATGATATATATGTATCCAAAGAACAAGCAACAAATGTATTAAAATTAATTCGAAAAAACAAGAATATTAATATCTTTAATCCAGAAGAAAAAAATCAATTATTAAGAGAAATTGCCCGTGTTACAAGTCCTGAGGTCGCAAGAAAACTCAATCAATTGTTTATCAAATTTACAAGTTAAAAAAAGCTGTCTATCGACAGCTTTTTTACTGATTGGTTATTTTCTCGAGTAAGCCTTCATCAAATGATTTTGATCGAATCATTTCAATTTCGTACTTATATGGAGCCTTTTTATTGTTTTTGTCCTCACCTACATATGGTGTTTCAAGGATTTTAGGGACATTTTCTAGGGATGGATGATGAACAATGTAATTGATTGCATTAAACCCAATTTTACCAAACCCAATATTTTCGTGACGGTCTTTTCTCGCCCCTTTATCGTTTTTGCTATCATTGATATGAAGGACTTTGATTCGATCTAGACCCACTAGTTTATCGAATTGTACTAAGACTCCATCAAAATCATTCACAATATCATAGCCTGCATCATGAGTATGACAAGTGTCAAAGCAGACAGATAACTTTTCATTGTGAGTAACTCCATCAATAATTTGGGCAATTTCCTCGAACGATCTTCCACATTCAGTGCCTTTACCAGCCATTGTTTCTAATGCTATCTGTACTTTGTGGTCCTTTGTCAGAACCTCATTTAAACCTGCAATTATCTGCTTTATTCCTGCTTCTGCGCCTGCGCCTACATGTGCACCAGGATGAAGAACAATTTGATTTGCACCGAGCGCCTCTGTTCTCTCAATTTCAGAACGTAAAAAGTTGACACCTAGTTCATACGTTGCGGGGTTTGAAGTATTACCGATATTTATGATATACGGAGCATGTACAACAATGTCATCAATCCCATTTTCCTTCATATGAGCATGTCCTGCTTCTATATTTAAATCCTCTATTTTTTTACGTCTTGTATTTTGTGGTGCCCCTGTATAAATCATAAATGTATTTGCACCATATGATACTGCTTCTTCACTCGCTGCAAGAAGCATTTTTTTTCCACTCATCGAAACATGTGAGCCAAGTTTTAGCATGGTATACCTCTCCTATCTCCCAACTATTTCATAAATGTATATTATCATAATTCATGTTTATTTTCTCTTTAAGCGTTTTTGGCGCTTTTTAATTTTTTCCATTTCTTGATTCATCTTTTTCTTATAGCCTGGTTTCACTTTCTTAGGCTTCTTCACTTGACTTTGCGCAAGTTTATCAATTTCATCAACTTGTTTTTTGCGAGCCTTTCGTTTGTTTCTTTCACCAATGTTGACCCATTCACCGTTTTCAAGGTCCCTATTTACAAAAGTAACGCCCATTTTTTCAAGCCTTATAATTGCATCTTCATCCCCTGGCTCATAAATAGTTGCTGCGATTCCTGAGTAGCCTGCCCTTGCCGTTCTACCAACCCTATGAATGTAAAAATCAAGATCGCTAGGTAGCTCATAATTGATGACATGGCTCACACCTTCAATGTCAATTCCTCTTGCTGCTAAATCCGTTGCCACTACATATTGAAACTCTAATGAGTTAATTTGCTTCATGACCTTTTTACGTTCTCTTGGAGGAAGGTCTCCGTGGAGTCTTCCTACCTTCATCCCTTTTGTAAGTAACCCATCCGCTACTTCGTCTGCCAACTTTTTCGTATTGGTAAAAATAATGGCTAAATATGGATTATAAACCTCTAACATAGATTGCAAAAGGTTTAGCTTATTCCGATGTCGTAAAGGAACAAGTATATGTTCTACCTTGGCTGCGGTAGCTTGTTCAGGTGCAACATGAGTGTATCTAGGGTTTTCCATATACTTTTTTAGAAATGGCTTTAATTTTTCAGGAATGGTTGCTGAAAACACTAAAATTTGTAGGTCTTCGGCCATCCTCGCTGCAATTTGGTCGACATCTTCGATGAAGCCCATATCAAGCATTAGATCAGCCTCATCGACTACAATTTGATTCGCTGTGTAAACTTGAAGAGCTTGTTCTTTAATTAAATCGTGAATCCTTCCAGGAGTTCCTACCACAATATGTGGTTGTGTTTTCAGTTTTTCAATGGCCCTCGCTTTATCCGTCCCACCTACAAACAATTTTGCTGTGACGGGATTTTCTCCACTAAATTTAATGATTTTTCCAATTTCATGATGGATTTGAGTTGCAAGCTCACGAGTAGGCGCAGTTATAACGGCCTGTACCTCCTGTCTTGCTGAATCAATATTATTTATAATTGGCAGTATATATGCATGGGTTTTACCTGTACCAGTTTGTGATTGCCCAATCGCACTTTCGCCCCGCTGAATGCTCGGTATTAACCGTTCTTGAATTTCGGTTGGCTTTGTAAATTTTATCTCTTTTAATGCTTCAAGTATAAATGGCTGAAATTGAAAACGTTCAAAATCTTTTACTGTCATTACGATCCCTCATTTTATATAAATATGAATTTGTTTTGCAAGGTTTGGGTTTAATTATATGTTTTCTCATAACCTAACAATTTATTATATAGGAAAGCTTGTCAAAATACCAATTGCGCCCATTTGAAGCAATTGGGAAAACATTTAATTCACCCACCGCATATCCTAAAAATAAGGTATTATCACCCGATTCATTCTTCTACTTAACTTAGGTAATTTGAAAGGAGGAGAAGCAAATGTTTTATCCACGACAACCAATGAATCAAATGAGACCAATGAGAGCAATGAGACCGATGAGACCGCCATCCATGTTTCCACAGCAATATGGGGTTCGACCACCAGGAATGTTCGGTGGTATGCAGGGAATGCAGGGCATGCAAGGACAAGGAAGATCCGGATTAAGTGGCCTTTTGAAAAAGTTAATCCCTGGAATGGGAAAGTCAAACCCAATGCAAGGAATGGGTGGTATGCCGGGTTTCTTTAATCCTTCACAAGGAATGAACCCTGGCACCCTTCAAGGTTTAGCAAATCCCTCAAACCTTAGTGCGATAATGGGAAATGTACAAAAAACGTTAAAAATGGCTGAATCTGTAGTTCCAATGGTTCAACAATATGGACCATTAATGAAAAACATCCCAGCAATGGTTAGGATGTATAGTGCTATTAAAAATGCAGGGAATGAACAAGAAGAAGAAGAAGATAATGAGACTATTTCACTATCGGATGTGACATCAAATAGTGAAGGAGTTGAAAATGAAGAAGAAAATTCAAAAGCAAGCGGTACCGGTAAATCTGTTCCAAAGCTTTACATTTAAAAGACTTTGTATTATCCTTCATACTCAGATATAATAAATACGAGATTACGAGAGTACCAATAGGTATGAGCTATCCGATTTATTGACTGAGGAGGAGAAGAGCATGGAAGTAATCAAAATTGCTCCACGTGGATACTGCTATGGTGTAGTAGATGCGATGGTAATTGCGAAAAATGCAGCTTTAGATAAAACATTACCAAGACCTATATATATACTAGGAATGATTGTTCATAATAAGCATGTAACTGATGCCTTTGAAGAAGAAGGAATTATTACGCTTGATGGAGCAAACCGTTTAGATATACTAAATCAGGTTAAAGAGGGTACCGTTATTTTCACAGCACATGGCGTTTCACCTGAGGTGAAAAATTTAGCAAAAGAACGTGGTCTTTTTACACTTGATGCAACTTGCCCTGATGTAACTAGAACACATGATTTAATTAAGGAAAAAACAGCTGAAGACTATCATATCATTTATATTGGTAAAAAGAACCACCCAGAGCCTGAAGGCGCATTAGGTGTAGCACCTAGTTTCGTTCATCTTGTTGAAACGGTTGAAGATGTTGAAAAACTTGAACTAAATCATGAAAAGCTTGTTGTGACCAACCAAACAACAATGAGTCAGTGGGACGTTCTTCATGTAATGGATAAAGTTAAGGAAAAGTTCCCACATGCTGAAGTCCACAATGAAATTTGTTTAGCTACACAGGTCCGACAAGAAGCTGTTGCCCAACAAGCAACCGTGGCCGACTTAACGATCGTAGTTGGAGATCCGAAAAGCAATAATTCAAACCGACTTGCACAAGTTTCCGAAGAAATTGCAGGAACAAAAGCATATCGTGTTGCAGACGTAAGTGATATACAACTTGAATGGCTTAAAGGTGTTGAAAAAGTAGCCGTAACAGCTGGTGCTTCCACCCCAACGCCGATTACAAAAGAGGTCATTACCTTTTTAGAGCAATTCGATCCTGAAAATGAGGAAACATGGGAACGATCTCGAAAAGTTCCACTCCATAAAGTGTTACCAAAGGTAAAAGCAGCTAAAAAATAAACGTTCAAAAGCGATCTTAATTAAAGTAAAAGGTACTCCAGTAAAATTGGAGTACCTTTTTTCATAGATATCGAAATGGGTCTGTATTAAGTTCTGAGGTTATCACAGTAACCTCGAATTTCCTTTCTTTAAAACGCTCTGTTAAGATATTAGCTACCCCTGTTTTCATGACCTTTTCAACATTGTGGCCAGGATCAACGATATTAAGTCCCATCATCATCGCATCGTGAGCAACATGGTAGTACATATCTCCTGTTACATACACGTCTGCACCAGCTCTTTTAGCATGTGAAACATACTTATTTCCGTCTCCTCCAAGCACCGCAACCTTCTTCACTTTATCTGAAAGAGAACCAACAACCCGAAGTCCATCTACCTCTAATTTATTTTTAACATGCAAGGCGAATTGTTCAAGTGTCATTTCCTGTTCAAGATTGCCAACACGTCCAAGTCCAAGCACATTACCTTCATTTTCAAGGGGATAAATATCGAAAGCAACCTCCTCGTATGGATGCGCGTTAAGCATAGCAGTGACCACCTTCTTTTGAAGGCCACTTGGGAAAACTGTCTCAATTTTGATTTCCTCTACAACTTCTAATTTACCGACTTCGCCAATATGTGGGTTTGTCCCTTGGTGTGGTAAGAATGTGCCTGTACCAGGGGTATTATACGTACAATGACTGTAATTTCCGATATAACCTGCACCAGCCGAGCCTAAAGCAGCTCGTACTTTATCAGCAGACTCCCGAGGGACATAAACAGCTAGTTTTTTTAATTTTTCCTCGTAGGTCGGCGCAAGCAATTCAACATTCGTTAAACCCAATGCATCCGCAAGCATGTCATTAACGCCACCGACAGCCACGTCTAAATTTGTATGTGCTGCATAAATCGCTATATTATGTAAAATACATTTTTCAATGATTCTTCCAGATGATGTATCTGTTTGAACTGTTTTTAAGGGTCGAAAAATAGGAGGATGATGCGCAATAATCAAATCAACATCATTTGAAATGGCTTCATCGACGACGTTTTCTAACACATCAAGTACAACCATGATTTTTTTTACCGGCTTGTTTAATGTCCCAACTTGAAGGCCGATTCTTTCTCGATCACCTTCGACGGCTAAGTGCTTTGGAGAAAATTGCTCAAATACTTGTATCACTTCAAAACCATTAGGTATTTTGCTCATTGTAATGCCTCCTTTACTATTTTTATTTTTTGCTTAAGCTCTTCTTTTCGTGTCCGATTATCGGGTGTTTCACCTGCTGTCTCAAGCTGTGATAAAATCTTTTCCCAATGTTTGAGTTCATGAGCCCATTTTTTTTCGAAAACTGAATTTTTTTCTTTTAGTAAGAAAGGTCCTAGTAAAAGTTCTTGTTCCTTATGCTGATAAGGCTTAAGGGGGTTTCCTTTTTCAGCAACTAAAACTTCATAGATTTTTTTGTCTTCCTCTAGGATTTCTTCGGCGATTAGCTCCCAGTCGTTTTCAATAAGCCATTCTCTAATTGCTGATGCGCCAATATTCGGTTGTAGGATAAGTCTTTTTACACCTGGCAGTTTGTTTTTACCATTTTCCAGAATGGAGCGAATAAGCGAGCCACCCATACCTGCTATGGTTATACATGTAACTTCATTTGGTTGAATGACTTCAAGTCCATCCCCTTTACGAGCTTCAATTTTGGAATCAAGCTTACTTTTGGAGATTTGTTTTTTTGCAGATTGTAATGGCCCCTCTGCAACCTCACCAGCAATTCCCCCAGAGATGAACCCATTTAAGTATGCATAGCATGGAAGATATGCGTGGTCAGATCCGATGTCTGCTAAAATTGCCCCTTTTGGTATGTATGATGCGACCGTTTCAAGCCGCTTCGATAATCTCTCTTCATTCATAATAGCACCACATTTTTTTAGGATAGTTAAAAAGTCCGGTGAAAATGACACATCGATAGAGGAACTTCGACTAAAAACCGACACGTCCTGTGTCGAACGTCGAAGTCACCACATCCTGTGGAAGCTCGTTGGCTTGTTTTTCCGTTCCTTGGAAAAGAAACCCACTTTTCCGGCGTGCAAAATCGTCTGCTCAAGTATTCACTACATACTATCCGCTACTCAAAACTGCGCCGCCTTGAACTTTCGACGCACAGGATGTGCTAGTGTCGACAATGCCACAGGATGTGGCGTTTTTGTCGACGCGGTCCTTTTCATCCTCCTTTTTAACACAATATTTTTTAGTTTTTATTATACAAGATGTCAGTAGAAACTTCCATCTTACTGGGAATGGCAGTAAAAAACCCTTTACATTTATGCAAAGGGTTTTTTTATTATTTATTTTTGTTCAACTAACCAATTTGCGATTTCTTGTACTTGTGCAGGGTCTTTAACTAAACCAGCCGGCATCGCACCTCTACCATTCGTGATTACATCCTGAATCTCTTCTACGGAAAGATCAATACCTTTTAATGCAGGTGCATTACCTTGACCTGATAAATCTTGGCCATGGCATGCTGCACATGTACCTTGGACAACTTCTTCTGGGGAAGCAGCTGCTGTTTCTGGAGCCTCTTCACCTTGGTTTGCCATTTCATCCATGTTACCTAGTCCAACAAAGCCTAATAGGAACATAAGTCCAATACCGAAAACTGCAATCAGGGCAAATGGTATTAATGGATTCTTTTTCATTATTCTGACCTCCCTTACCTTATGTACATCAAAAATAGATATAATTATTATTCTATACAAACACTCTCTATTTTACTTGAAAAATGATAGAAGTAAAAGACCTATTTGTACAAGAACTTATTTAACATAATATTGTAAAATTTTTTTACACAAAAATGTCACAAATTTGTCATAATAAATAATAAAACTCCTTACCAATTGGTAAGGAGCTATATCAGACATATTCATTTTAGCATCCAATTGAACGTGCGATGACCATTCGTTGAATTTCAGATGTCCCCTCTCCGATTTCAAGAAGCTTTGCATCTCGCATATATCTTTCAACATGATATTCCTTCATATAGCCATAACCACCATGTATCTGGACGGCTTGATTTGTCACCTCCATACAAATTTCAGAGGCATAAAGCTTCGCCATTGAAGCTTCTTTTGAGAAATTTTTTCCTTGATCCTTCAACCAAGCAGCTTTATACACCATATTCCGTGCTAGTTCAATCTTCATTGCCATATCTGCTAATTTAAATTGAATAGCTTGGAAGCTTGAAAGGGACTTACCAAATTGTTTACGTTCTTTTGCATAATTTAGGGCCTTCTCATAGGCTGCTTGTGCAATTCCAACTGCCATTGCTCCAATACCGATTCTTCCCCCATCCAGCGTAATTAGAAACTGTCTGAAGCCTTCTCCTCGCTTTCCAAGCAGGTTCTCTTCAGGTACATGTACATCCTCTAAAACTAATTCCGTCGTGTTTGAAGCATTCAGTCCCATTTTCTCGTAATTATCAATAACCTTAAAGCCTTCTGCATCAGTTGGGACTATAATTGCGCTTATTTCTTTTTTAGTCCCGTGACGGCCCGTTATCGCTGTGAGGGCTAAATGCTTTGCAAAACTTGCATTTGTGATAAAGCATTTATTTCCATTAATGACAAATTGATTATTTTCAAGAAGGGCTTCTGTTTGGGTTCCACCTGCATCTGATCCAGCATTGGGTTCTGTTAATCCAAATGCTCCCAAGGACTCTCCTGTGCAAATAGGGGTTAAGTATTTTTGTTTTTGCTCTTTTGTTCCAAATAAATGAAGGGGTGCACCACCAAGTGAGATATGTGCCGAGTATGTAATTCCGGTAGACCCACAGGCACGGCTTAGTTCTTCGACCACGATTGCAAAGCTAATTGTATCAGAGTCTGCTCCACCATATTCTTCAGGAAACGGCAAACCCATCATCCCTAATTCACCAAGCTTTTGAAAAACTTCTTTTGGGAAACGTTTATCTTTATCCCGTTGTTCAGCACCTGGTGCAACTTCTGCTTCGGAAAACTCTCTAATTGTTCTTTGAATCAATTTTTGCTCGGTCGTTAAATCGAAATTCATAATACCCCTCCCGTTGTATACGTTTTCATATCTATTATATCGGGAGTTGACGAATTTTCAAATAATTTAAATATTCAATAAAGTGACGACTGAAATTATACTAACCAGAATACCTGCAATCAAAAAATACCGCATCTTTAAAATAACCCCAACAAAAATCCAGCCGATACAATTCAAAAAGATCATACCGATTAAATATAGTGCCTGTCCTTTAAAAATGAGTTCACTTACATTCGCTGTTAAAAGCAAGATAAATAGAGCGAGAATAATGGAGCCAATATGAACGAAAAGTGAATTTGTTCTTTGAGTAATTAGGCCTAAAATGCAGATAATTAAAAAAATAAAGTTTAATACCATTTGCAAATTAGTCGATATTTCAGTAAAATAAGTGACAAGTAATAAAACTGGTAAAAGTGAACCAATTACGATAATCAAAACAAATGGTGTTTTCTGATTTTCTTTTGTTGATTCAATTCCTTCACCCTCTGTATATAACGAGAGTAGGAAATTACAATATGCTTCTGGCAGTAATTTATTTTTACGCCAATATAGAATTTCATTGATAATAATCTTTTTTCTATCTTGATTCATGAAAGCGCTCACCTTGTTTAATTGATATCTAAATCTAAAAACTCCACGATTAAGTGGCAATGTCTTCATGACCCACATCGGATGGGCTAGAACAAAAAAAATAGTTTACTTCAATTGTATGAAGTAAACTACGGAATGTAAATGAAAATGTTTATTCTAAGAAATCCTTTAATCTCTTACTTCGACTTGGGTGACGAAGCTTTCGTAGAGCTTTTGCTTCTATTTGTCGAATACGCTCACGAGTAACACCAAACACTTTACCAACCTCTTCGAGAGTACGAGTACGTCCATCATCCAATCCAAAGCGAAGACGTAATACATTTTCTTCTCGATCGGTTAGGGTATCCAGAACATCTTCCAGTTGTTCTTTTAATAGCTCGTATGCAGCATGTTCTGATGGAGAAGTTGCGTCTTGGTCCTCAATAAAGTCTCCAAGATGTGAGTCATCTTCTTCACCAATTGGTGTTTCTAATGATACAGGTTCTTGTGCAATCTTTAAGATTTCCCTTACCTTTTCTGGTGTTAAATCCATATCTTCTGCAATTTCTTCAGGCGTTGGTTCGCGCCCAAGGTCCTGGAGTAACTGACGTTGTACACGGATTAATTTATTAATTGTTTCTACCATATGAACCGGAATACGGATAGTTCTAGCTTGGTCTGCAATCGCACGTGTGATGGCTTGACGTATCCACCATGTTGCATACGTACTAAATTTGAATCCTTTGCGATAATCAAATTTCTCAACAGCTTTAATAAGTCCCATATTACCTTCTTGGATTAAATCTAGGAACAACATACCGCGACCAACGTAACGCTTTGCAATACTTACTACAAGTCGTAAATTGGCTTCAGCAAGTCTACGTTTAGCCTCTTCATCACCTTGTTCAATACGTTCAGCAAGTTGAATTTCATCATCAGCTGATAGTAAATCAACACGGCCAATTTCTTTTAGGTACATACGCACCGGGTCATTTATCTTTACTCCTGGAGGAACACTGAGATCATTAAGATCAAATTCTTCTTCCTTGGATAATTCTTGAATATTTGGATCATCTTCATTGTCATCATCAACATCATGATCCCCGCTATCACCTAATAATTCAATACCCTGCTCTCCAAGGAACTCATAGTATTCATCAAGGTGGTCTGATTCAACTTCAAAACCAGACATACGCTCTGCGATTTCTTCATATGTCAATACACCGCGCTTTTTTCCTAGTGCTGTTAATTTTTCTTTAACTTGCTCTAATGTTAATTCTGTATCGACTTCTTTAGACTTTTCAGCCATTTGTTCCCCTCCTTCCAAACTTGTAAGACATAGAGGTTAGAAAACCTATTTGTTAAATTAATGCTTTTTTCATTTGAATGATTTCATTTGCAATTGTAGCAGCCTTTAAATAATCCTTACTTCGTTCAGCCTCGAGTTGCTCAGATTCTTTTTCTTTTATCATTGACATTTTTTTGTGATTCAACACCTGTTTCACATAATCCGATAAAACAGAATCCGATACTTCCTCTTCAATTGACATCATTGCAATATCAGTGACAATCCTTTTTAAACTCTCATCATGAACCCTTGTTAGTAGTGTACTGATATCTGGTTCAAATCCTTCTTCATAAAATGCATATAAGTACGTTACAATCGCTCGATGCTCTTCGATATTAAATTCGGCTTGAAGCTGATCCTGTATTTTTTCAGCAATATCCCGACTACGTAACATATAAGCAATTAAATATCGTTCTGCATTATGATAGGCTTTTAGTAAATGTTTTGATACGGCAGGTTTCGCTTTCGTATTATTTCTATTCGAAGAGAAATTATCCCTTTTTTTCCGTTCAGATTTATAATATTGAAGCTGTTGCGTTTTTAATGCATCCAGTGAAATAGAAAATTCACTGGATAATTGGCGCAAGTAATGGTCTCTTTCTACAGCCTTTTCTAATGAGGAAATTTCTTTAATAACATCTTCTATATAACGGATGCGATCTCCTTCATCCTGAAGATTTTTTCCTTTTCTTAAGTACTGCATTTTAAATGCCATTAATGTAAGACTTGCCCCTATTACATCATTTTTAAACTTCTCTGCGCCATATTTTCTAATGTAGTCATCAGGGTCCATACCATTTGGCATTGTAGCTACTCTAACATAACAACCCGCTTCACCCAGCATAATTGAAGCTCGTAAAGCCGCATCTACCCCCGCGTTGTCAGAGTCATAACAGATAACAACAGATTCCACATTCCGTCTAATTATTTTCACATGTTCATCCGTCAAGGATGTGCCCATCGTACCTATTGAATTAGGAACATCAGCTGTATCAGCTGCAATGACATCTGCAAATCCTTCAAATAGAACCACTTGCTGTTGTTTTCGAATAGCAAGTCTAGCTTGATGAAAATTATAAAGGGTCTTGCTTTTATTAAAAATAATCGTTTCGGGACTGTTTAAATATTTTGGTTCCTGCCCCTTATCAAGCACCCTGCCAGAAAATGCTATGGTTTTACCTTGGTGGTCCCATATCGGGAACATTATGCGGTTTCGAAATCTATCAAAGAATGTACCGGTATCCTCCTTTTTCACAAGCAGTCCGGCCCTTTCCATCAACTCAGGCCTAAAACCTCTTTTCTGGAGAAATTTCGTGGCAAAGTCCCACGAGTCAAGGGCATAGCCAATTTCAAACTTATCGATGATTTCTCTTGTAAAGCCCCTATTGGTTAAATAGTCTAGCGCTGGTTGACCCTCTTTTGTATTAAGTAATAGGTGATGATAGAATTTCTTTAATAATTCGTGTGCTTCTTGCATTTTTGATGCTTCATTGTTTTTATCAGAAACAGCAGTTGGCTGTTCATAATCTGACAAATCTATGTTCACTTTATTAGCAAGGTTTATTGCCGCTTCCGAAAAGGAGTACCCTTCTAGGTCCATTAAAAAAGAAAATACATTTCCACCTGCTCCACACCCAAAACAATGAAAGATTTGTTTATCGGGAGATACAGAGAATGAAGGGGTATTTTCACCGTGAAATGGGCATAAGCCAAAATAATTTCTTCCTTGCTTCTTCAATTGAACATATTCACTAACAACATCAACAATGTCAACAGAAATACGAATTTTTTCGATTGTTTCTTCGGGTATTCGATATCCCATGTATAACATCCCCAAGTACTAAATTATTCGATGTTTAGAGTTTAAATCCTGCAAGATTCGACAAACTTTTTTTAAAAATTTTAGTAAAATGTTGTCTGTCTTCGTCAGTAAAGGGTTTTGGTCCTTTTGAATATGAACCACTACGTCTTTCTTTTGCAGATAAAAAGCGAAAATGGAGGATCTGTTCCATATCCTCTTCCTTAAACTCTTTGCCACGAGGTGATATAACATTTACACCTCTATTTACTAAAATACTCGCTAAGCCAGTATCCTGGGTAATGACGATGTCTTTTTTTATTGCATGATTCATAATATAGAGATCTGCTGCCTCTTTCTCAGCATCCACGTACACCCATTTCCCACCCATCGGGGTCGACATAACATGGGCATATGACGCTACAAATACAACATTGATATTATATGTACCTGCTATGCTAAGTATTTCTTCTTTAACTGGACATGCATCAGCATCCACAAATATTTTATTCTTTTTTTCGTCATATTTCTCTATTCTACATCACTCCGAAGAATCCTTCTTTTCAAGGGAAAAGATTAAAAATAAGTTCAAAAATCTGTGATTGGGCCATCTTTAGGTGAGCAATTATGGGTAAATATTCTATCATTTTTCGAAGGCGAACCACTGAATCAAGAAAAAAATGTCGAAAATTAATTCACCTATTCCATAATTTATCCTTGACAACCTTCAATATATAGTTTATTCTATCCAATCGAACTCTAAACCTAAAAATATGTATTTTTATCACAATTTTTTATTATAATACAAAATTCTTTCAAGCGCCATAAAAAAACATATCTTTTTAGAGATATGTTTTTTACTGTATAGGTAGTCTTAAGATTATTTTGTTTTACGATTACTTATTTTATTTAAAATAATATTTGCCGTTTCTTCAACCGCTTTATTTGATACATCCACTACATCACAATTGATTTTATTCACAAGAGACTCAAAATGGTCCAGTTCTTCTTTAATACGATTAATATTTGCATAGATCGCTTGATCATCTAAACCTAATGACTTTAATCTTTCACGTCTAATATGGTTTAGCTTCTCAGGGCTAATTTTTAGTCCAAAGCACTTGTTGGGTGATACTTTGAAGAGTTCTTCGGGTGGATCAACTTCTGGTACAATTGGCACGTTTGCCACTTTATAGCGCTTATGTGCAAGATACTGAGATAATGGTGTTTTAGATGTTCTTGAAACACCGATTAAGACGATATCTGCACGCAAAATCCCTCTTGGGTCACGACCGTCATCATACTTAACAGCAAATTCTATAGCCTCGATTTTTTTGAAATAATCCTCGTCGAGTTTTCGTACAAGACCAGCCTCAAATCTTGGGTTACTTTCATAAAGGCCAGACATTTTTTCGATTAGTGGACCTATTATATCGTTTACAATTACCCCTTCACGTGCAGCTTCCATCACAAGAAAATCTCGTAGTTCTGGAACTACAAGTGTGAATGCAATTATTGCATTATTCAGTTTGGCAAGTGCTACAACCTCTGCTAATGTAGCTGTATCTTCTACATAAGGAATTCGTTTAATTTCTGTATGTGAGCCGTTAAATTGGCTAACTGCCGCTTTAACAACTAATTCAGCTGTTTCCCCAACTGAATCTGATACTACATATACAACCCGATTACTCATTTTAATTCTCCATCTCCTAACTTAAAAGATCAAATGCTCATTAAAGGATTTCATCACCAGCAAGTCCTACCAACGCTTTTGTCATATTTGTCTTAGTAATTCTGCCAATTACCTCGATACCCCGTTCCGATTGCTTAACAATTGGTAATGCATCAATTTGTTTTTCAATCAATTTATGTGCCACGTCAATTAAAAGATCATCTTTTTCACACATCGTAATATTTGGCATTCTTGTCATAATAATAGTAACAGGGACAGATTTTAAATCTTGATTTCCAAGACTTGCCCGCAGTAAGTCTTTTCGAGATAAAACGCCAACAAGAAGTGAGGATTTATCCACTACAAACAATGTACCGACATCTTCTAAAAACATAGTAACAATTGCATCATAGACAGATATACTCTCATTTATCACAACAGGGATAGATTGGTAATCCATCACTTTAATTTTGTTTATTCTATCCGCAAGTAATTGCTGCCCTGTTTTGCCCGTATAGAAATAGCCGACACGAGGCCTGGCTTCCAGATATCCTGCCATAGTTAAAATAGCGAGGTCCGGACGAAGAGTAGCCCTAGTCAAATTTAAACGATCTGCAATAGCCTCACCAGTGATAGGCCCATTGTCTTTTACAATTTGTACAATTTGTTGTTGCCGCTTACTCAGTTCTATTGTACTCACCACCATTCCTAAAATCTATACTATTTATTTTAAATATGTAAAGTACTGAAAAGAGTTATACTAATTATTAATTATTATATACTAATTGCGTAATCACGTATAGTAAATAGAAAAAGACTAGGAGCTAATTTTTCTGCTCCTAGTTTTTAATTTGTTTTTTAAATGTGCTTCTTTTTTGAGTTCAAAATGTTGTTCGCGCTTATTTTACAATAATTGCGTTCATGTCCCCAATTAAGTAAATAATGTTCGCTAGTTGCACCATTTGTGCAAGTCTGTTTTGCCTTACTGCCGCATCTTCTGCCATAACCATTGTATGTTCGAAGTATTGATCAATTAGCTCTCTCAATGAAGCTAACAAATGGAATGCTTCAGCTACTTCATGATTGTTTAGACTTTCAATTACTTTTGGCTTTACTTCCGTGAACTTCTCAAAAAGATGCTTTTCCTCTTCAGATTGGAAAAGGCTTGGATTAATTTCAGCTTCTTCGCCTTTTTTGGCAATGTTAACAACCCTACCTAATGACTCAATAGTTGTTTTAAAATCTTGATGGTCCTTGTTGTTCTCAAGCATTTCCGCTTTTTTAATAACAAGACCAACATTTCCAATCTGGGTGCCAAGAACCGCGTCAATTATATCATAGCGGATGTTTCTAGTATTTAGTTCATGTTTGATTCGTAATTTAAAGAACTGAACAAGTTCTTTCTTAATTTCTTGTTTTTCAAGTTTCGCAACTTTTGCCTCAATAAACAGATCTAAAACATCATCGATTAGTTCTTCAAGGCCAATATTCCAACCTTTATCAAGTAAGATTTGAACGACACCAGAAGCCATACGGCGTAATGCATATGGATCCTGTGAACCTGTTGGAATAATACCGATAGAGAAACATCCAATGATTGTATCCAATTTATCAGCTAAACTAACTAATGCTCCAATAGTGGAAGTTGGACTAGAATCGTCAGCATGTCTAGGCATGTAATGCTCGTTAATAGCTACCGCCACCGCCTCGTCTTCTCCACTAATTCGTGCATAGCGTTCACCCATTACACCCTGAAGCTCAGGAAATTCATATACCATATTGGTTACAAGGTCAAATTTGCATATTTCGGCTGCTCTATTTGCTTTTTCCTGTGTTTGACTATCAATTTTCAAAAGTTCTGACACGTTCTTAGTGATAAGCTGGATTCTTCTAACCTTATCACCAATTGAACCAATCTCTTCATGGTAAATGATTTTATCAAGCTTTTGAACTAAGTTATCAATTTCTAACTTTTGATCTTCTTTATAAAAGAAGTCTGCATCAGATAAACGTGCTCGTAAAACCTTCTCATTCCCTCTAGCAACTTTTTCAAGATAGTTATGATCACCATTACGAACTGCAACAAAGTAAGGTAGCAGAGCCCCGTTTTTGTCCTTTACAGGAAAATAACGCTGATGCTCCCTCATACTTGTAATTAAGACTTCTTCAGGTAAATTCAAGAATTCTTCTTCAAATTTTCCGAAAAAAGCAGTAGGATATTCAACAAGATTCGTTACTTCACTAAGTAAATCTTCGTCAATTGGAATCTCCCAATTATTGTCTTCTTCAAGTATTTTAATTTGATTCGTAATGGCTTCCTTACGCTCTAAATAATCCGCAATAACATACTGAGACATAAGCACTTTTTCATAGTCCCTAGGAGATGTGACTTCAACCTCTTGGCCTAAGAAACGATGTCCCCATGTTTTATTCCCTGATGATACATTTGTAATTGTGATTGGAATAATTTCATCTCCAAACAAAGCAACAATCCATTTAATAGGACGGACATAGCGTAGATCTTGATCGCCCCAGCGCATATTTTTAGGGAATGAAAGATGTACGATAACATTCTCAAGTTCACCTAAGATTTCTTTTGTGTTTTTTCCTTGAATAAATTTATTGATATGTGCGTATTCCACACCATTTATTTCTTTAAAAAAGATGTCCTCAACAGTAGCACCCTGTCCTCTTGTGAACCCCATTGCAGCTTTTGTCCAATTTCCATCTTGGTCTAAAGCAATTTTTTTCGCAGGACCTTTTGCTTCTAGTTCAACATCCTTTTGTTTGTCAGCAACGTCCCGAACAAGAACTGCTAGTCTTCTCGGTGAAGAAAAACTCTCTACCTGCTCAAATGAAATATTATGTTCAATCAACCAATTTGTAATCTTGTCAGAAAGCTGATTCATAGAATCTGTTACAAAGCGTGCTGGCATTTCCTCTAATCCAATTTCAATCAATAAATCTCGATTACTCATTACGATCGTCTCCTTTTGCCTTCAGCATCGGGAAGCCCAATTTTTCCCGCTCTTCATAAAACGTCTTAGCTACCTTACGAGCTAAATTACGAACTCTGCCGATATATCCTGTTCTTTCGGTAACTGAAATTGCTCCCCTTGCATCTAATTGATTAAAGGTGTGAGAACATTTTAAAACATAGTCATAGGCTGGATGGACGAGTCCTTCGTCCATTTGACGATGCGCTTCCTTTTCATAAATGCTAAATAAGTTAAAAAGCATTTCTGTATCTGATGTTTCAAACGTATACTTTGAATGTTCGTATTCAGGCTGATGGAAAATATCTCGAACTGTAAATCCTTTTGTCCATTCAAGATCAAATACATTTTCTTTATCTTGAATGTATGAGGCTAAACGTTCAATTCCATATGTAATTTCGACTGACACTGGCTTACATTCAATGCCTCCAACTTGTTGGAAATAGGTAAATTGAGTAACTTCCATCCCATCTAGCCATACCTCCCAGCCAAGTCCCGCTGCTCCAAGTGTTGGTGCTTCCCAATTATCTTCAACGAAGCGGATATCATGTTCTAATGGATTGATTCCTAATGCACGTAAGGAATCCAGATATAATTCCTGAATATTATCAGGCGACGGTTTCATGATCACCTGAAATTGATGGTGTTGATATAAGCGGTTTGGGTTTTCTCCGTAACGGCCATCGACTGGACGTCTTGAAGGTTCAACATATGCCACATTCCATGGCTCAGGGCCAAGGCTTCTGAGAAATGTGTAGGGGCTCATTGTTCCTGCACCTTTTTCAACGTCATAGGCCTGCATCAGAATGCAACCTTGATCTGACCAATGCTTCTGTAGGGTTAATATCATTTCTTGAATATTCATTAATCTTGCACCTCCAAAATTATAAAGCGGAAGCGCCTTGCTCAGAAACGAGGAAACTGGCCGACTAGAATCGCCACGTCCTGTGGCAACGTCGGCACTAGCACTTCCTGTGCGTCGGATATTCCGACAAAGAGGCACTATTTGCCTCTGCAGGAGGAGTTGAAGTTTCTCGAGTTTCTAGGCGCTGCAGCTAGATTGAAAAAACTATTTAAAATAAAATAAAAAAACTCCCCTCCTCTATGCCTAATTGTAGACATAGGGACGAGAGTTTACCCGCGGTTCCACCCTATTTGCAAATAACTCTATTATGAGTTATTGCCTCTTTCAAGCGATACACTCTGGAACGCCTTCCTTATCTGTTCATACCCTAGCTTCCACCATCCTAGGTTCGCTTTTATGAACTAAAGCGGATGTTCAAAAGTCCGGTAAAAATGACACATCGAATTTCTTCGTTGGCTTGCTTTTCCGTTCCTTGGAAAAGAAAATCACTTTTCCTTCGTGCTAGAACATCTGCTCACGTATTAACTGCATACGTTCCGCTACTCAAAGCTGCACCGTCTCGAACTTCTTGGTCCTTTTTATCCTTCTTTTTGCACACTCACTGTAATAAGTACTACTTTCCTTCACCGTGCAAATATTTTTAGATGAATTTCAAAAAGTAGCCAAATGATAAGACTTCGAATCTCTGCGTCACTCGGCCTCTACGGTCCTCACGTATTAAAATTAAAAGCATACGCTGCGGTCCTCAAGGCACTCTTTCCTTGACCTTCTCGCTTCTGATTCGTCAACTTTTTGAACTCTTATTTTAATTGAACTATATTCCAATTTCACTGCGATGTCAAGTCGCCACGTTAGGTTAGACGTAAATTTTCAAGTTGGTCTAGGAATCGTTTAGACTTTAGATACAAGCCTGAATATTCCTCGTAGTACATGTCAATAACCATCTTCAATTCTTTCTTCGTTTCGTCTTTTACGGCAATTTTTCCTAATCGGTTTAAATCAAAATAATAAAATAAGCGCAACAATCGTATTGTTGCTTGCGATACTTTTAAATGATAGGGTTCTTTTTCATAACAACGGTGGCAAAGTAAGCCACCCTCTCTAACTGAAAAAGCAAATTCTCCCTCTGTACTGTTACAGTTTGTACATTCATTAAGTCGAGGATACAACCCAAGCAATGGCAGCATCTTAAGCTCATATATGTACAATAGAATATCAGGATCATACCCCTCATTTAAGTAATTTAGTGTTTGATACAACATTTCAAATAAAAACGGGTTTGATCTCTTATCTTCAGTACATTTATCAGTTAACTCGACAACATAAGATGCATATGCCGTTAGGAAAATATCTTCCCGAATACTTCGGAAGGTTGAAATCGTTTCACCTTGTTGTAAAACACCTAAACCTGACGTCTTTTGAACTAAAAACTGTCCATATGTAAAAACCTGGGTAATGGCTGCGAGGCGACTACTAGGTTTCTTCGCACCTCTTGCCATTACCCCTATTTTCCCCCATTCACGGGTATACAAAGTTACGATTTTATTTGTTTCACCATAATCACTTGTTCTTATGATAATACCTTCGCATTTTTGTAGCACTACTGTCACCATCCGTTGGCAACTAGGCAATCCAATTACCATTGTTTATTTGCGTCATACATGCCTTATAAAGGTTTAAGACGCTTGTTTTTAGGATGGTCAAGTAATTGGAAAATCTATTTCTGCTAGCTCCTCACTTTGTGCCTCGGGTCTCTCTGTCTTCTCTTGTTCCAATTCCTTAAAAAGAAGATACGTATCAACATTACCTGTTTGACTAAACACCTTCCAGGTAAAATCTAACATAGTAACCCCACCTTTCTGTAATTTAAACACTAGCAAAGACTATTCCAATTTCATTCACTTGTAAGAATATCATGACCGAAAATCCTAAAAAACATGTTACATAAATTTTGCTAATCCGTGTATTTTTTTGGAATTTACGTATACTTAGACTTTAATATTCATCTTCCCTAAAGCCATAATCGCGAAGTTGAGAACTTTTGTTGCGCCAGTCCTTTTGAACCTTAACCCAAAGCTCTAGAAAAACTTTTGAACCGAGCAATGCTTCAATATCTGCTCTTGCTCGTTTTCCTACTTCTTTTAGCATACTGCCCTGCTTTCCAATTACGATTCCTTTTTGGGAATTACGTTCGACAATAATAGTAGCTCCAACGTACACCGTATTTCCACTTTCTCTTCTTTCGAGTGAATCCATTACAACTGCAATCGAGTGTGGGATTTCCTCTCTCGTTAGGTGAAGAACTTTTTCACGAATCAATTCCGTAATAATGAATCGCTCAGGATGGTCCGTTACCTGATCAGCAGGATAGTATTGAGGTCCCTCTGGTAAATAAACTTTGATCTGTTCAACTAATCTAGCGGTATTCGTTCCTTGGAGTGCTGAAATTGGAACTATTTCCTTAAATGGATAAAGTCCTTTGTACTTCTCGATCAACTCCAATAATTGGTCAGGATGTATTTGGTCTATCTTATTAACAACGAGAAAAACTGGTGTCTGAATATTTTTTAGTCGTTCAATAATAAACTCATCCCCACGACCATAACCTTCTTCCGCATTGATCATAAATAAAACTAGATCAACTTCCTTAAGAGTGTTCTGAGCGACTTTCATCATAAAATCGCCCAGCTTATGCTTTGGCTTATGAATACCAGGCGTGTCAATAAAAATAATTTGAGAATTTTCTTCGGTATAAACACCTTGGACTTTATTTCGTGTCGTCTGTGGTTTATCACTCATTATAGCAATTTTTTGTCCAATAACATGATTTAAAAAAGTGGATTTTCCAACATTCGGTCGTCCTATTATTGAAACAAACCCTGATTTATAATTAGTCTTAGTTTCCATGTAAATCCTCCGGTGTAAATGCTCCTGGTAGCAGTTCATCAATTGTAATCTCTTGTACGTCACCTTTAAGATTCGATAAGAATACCTTTGTATCACGTCCACAAAGCTCTGAAATCACTTGACGACATGAGCCACAAGGCGGTACTGGTCGTTCTGTATCTGCAACTACAGCTATTGCTGCAAACTCTTTATCTCCTTCAGAAACAGCCTTAAATAGTGCTGTCCTTTCTGCACAGTTTGTTACACTGTATGCTGCATTTTCGATATTACAGCCATGGTACACTTTACCATCCTTTGTTAATATCGCAGCCCCTACTTTAAATTTTGAATATGGAACATATGCTAATTCTCTTGCTTTTTTCGCTTCGTTGATTAGTTCCTCTGTTTTCACTATTTCTTCTTCCTTTCTTCGTATCTAAGTACGGAAGTGTATTTTCATTTTACATAAAAACGTTCACGAAATCATCGTTTATGTTTCATTTGTTACATATGTTACATAATTGTAAGAATTTTCTCTAAATTAGATAAGGTAGAAAAATGATGAATCCAACTAAAATGGAGATTATCGCATATATAAGAACAGCTCCGGCCGCAATATCTTTAGCCTTTTTGGCTAAGGGGTGATACTCATCCGTGACTAAATCAACCACTTTTTCAATTGCGGTATTTAGCATTTCTATTGCAAACATTCCACCGAATAAAAGGAGTACAATCAACCATTCTACCTTTGTAATATGAAACAAGAAACCACAAAAAATAACGATAACCGAGAAAAAAAAATGAATTTGCAGATTTCGTTCTGAAAAAAATGCTTCTCGCAAGCCTTGTAAAGCATACGAAAAGCTATTGATTAAGCGTGACCATTCATTCTTTTGTTTATCTTTCAAGACCATACGCCTCTAAAATTTCCTTTTGTCTTGAAAACATTTTTTCCTCATCTTGTTTTGTTATGTGGTCATAGCCAAGTAAATGCAAGAAACCATGGACAGCAAGGAAACCTAATTCCCTTGCAAAAGAATGACCATAATCTTCAGCCTGTTCCTTTGCTCTCGGAATCGAGATGATGATATCCCCTAATACTTTTGGTATGTCTTCACCGACAATCGCAATTTCCCCTTCACCCATCTCTTCCATAGCAAATGAAATGACATCAGTCGGTTGATCTTTGTCACGATATTCTCGGTTTATTTCTTTAATCCGTTCGTTATCAACAAACGTGACAGAAACCTCAGTTCCTTCACTGACTCCTTCTTTATCGGCAGCCAAAAATAATAGTTCTTGAACTAATCTACATTCTTCTTCTTTTACTTCACCAATTTCATCATTAAAATCAATTTCTAGTCTCATGCTTCCTTCACCTTCTGTTTTGTGGTCTCGGCAGGGTACTCAATTCTTGAATGAAAAATTCCCTTGAGTGATTCACAAAGTGTTTTCGCAACTACATCAAGCTCTTTAAGAGTTATATCGCATTCATCAAATTGTCCATCCTGTAAGCGGTCCGCAATAATGCTATTTACTAGAGATTCAATTTTATGTGGAGTAGGATTTGATAGAGACCTTACAGCTGCTTCAACACTATCTGCAATCCCAATCACCGCTGCCTCTTTGGTTTGTGCTTTTGGACCTACATATCTAAAATCTGATTCTAGGATATCGCGTTCACTTTGTTGTTTAGCTTTATGGAAAAAATATTTTAACAGTGTTGTACCATGATGCTGTTCTGCTATATCCACGATTTCTTTTGGCATCTTAAATTTTCTCAAAGTTTCTGCCCCGTCTGTAGCATGTGCTGTAATAATTGTTTTGCTAAGCTGCGGTGCAATCTTATCATGCGGATTTTCAATATTCATCTGATTCTCAATAAAGAAATGCGGGCGCTTTGTTTTTCCAATATCATGATAATACGATGACACTCTAGCTAATAATCCATTAGCTCCGATTGCTTCACAGGCAGATTCTGACAAATTCGCAACCATAACACTATGATGATAGGTTCCAGGAGCTTCTGTCAAAATTTTTCGCAGTAACGGATGATTTGGGTTTGATAATTCAATTAATTTCATCGTTGATAAAATATTAAACCCTGCTTCAAAGAATGGTAGTAACCCAATCGTTAATACAGCAGCAATTACACCAGATAAAACGGCCATAATAATCGAAGAACCATAGTCTAGACTTGAATAACTACCGTTTTGCAATAACATAATGGAAAATATGACTAAGATATTGATTAAAGCTACGAAGAGTCCAGCTTGGAGAATTTTCCCCCTACGATTGTGCTTACTTAGGAAAAGTACCCCAGCTAAGCTGCCAAACAGGAAGTAGATCCCCGCTGAGAAATTAAGCGTGCCCGTCACACCTTCATTAAAGATAAGGCTTCCACAAACTGCAAAAACCATGCTTGAAAGTATTGCAACTTTTTCATTAATCAATAGCTTTATCAGCATTGCCCCCATTGCCACGGGCACAATATATCCTATATCAGAATAATCGATTTGTTGGAATAAACTAATACCCTTCATTAATAGAATGGTAATAGTAAAGATAATTGCAAAAATTAATAAATAGATATTCCGATGCCGATCAGTTGGAATCATCTCATTATGAAAATGATAAATTATCCCGGTAATAATTAATAGAATAATCAATAACAGGCCGATGAATGGCTGTATAGGGTTATTAGTGTTAGTCATACCAAGCAGCTCTAACTGACGATATATATCCCTAGTGATTAAGTGTCCTTCTTCAACAATAATTTGACCTTGTAGGATCTTAACCGGCTCGACTGCTTCAATCGCTTGCTGTCGCTTTTCTTCCGTGGCTTCAACATCATAATAGACATTTTGAACAACTGCAAAACGCGCCATTTCCCGCATTGGTTCTCGAAGAGCAGTATCTACACTTGAATAACGTAGTTCCTCCACTACCTTATTTTTTGCAGTCTCAACTTCAGAAGCTGGAATTCTTGTGTTCATCACATTATTAACTGCGGTGATAACTGCATCCTTTGTGCGTGATAATTGATTGGGACTAGCTGTTAATAATGCGGTAAGAACATCGTTTTGAATTCGATCAGTTAAATCTTGTGGAAGTTTTGTTTTTAAAATTTGTAACTTTTCAGAAGCTGTGAGCTGCTTTGGTTCTTCTCCTCGATCATCCTCCGAAAGGTTTTCCCACTCTTTGACCTTTGATTTGTGTATATCCATTGCTTCATTATTTGTTTCATCAATAGAATCAAAAATTGAAATGACTAGGTCAACTTGATTGTCTGCATAATCTGATTTGAGAGTGAAAACATCTTCAACCTCTTTTGCAGCTGCATCTTGTTTTGTTTTTGTGGCAACCTTATCCTCTATTGTCAAAGGTGAACGAATCGTCTGTTCAGAGGGTTTTAAAGCTTCGATTTGTAAAACATCCGGTTTCACATTGCTAAACATGACTAAAAACATAATTCCCGCAAGGAGGATATATATCAAAATATGTAGGGATTGATAGCTTTTTAAGATGGACAACTTATGTTGCAGCTTATTCGGTTTCCTCATCTCTCTAACCTCCTTTAACCTGATTTTACCAGTTTCACTAATGGTAAAAAAGACCCATTTCGCATGGGTCTTGTCATGATTGTCCTGCTTCTGCCTTTTCATAAGCTTCAATGATACGAGCTACAAGTGGGTGACGTACTACATCAGACTGCTCTAAGAAGATAAAGGCAGAACCATATACGTCCTTCAGTATATCCATTACTTCATGTAATCCAGACTTTACCCCTCTAGGTAAATCGATTTGCGAGATATCCCCAGTAATGACCATTTTAGAGCCAAAACCAAGTCGTGTCAAAAACATCTTCATTTGGGCTAGTGTTGTGTTTTGAGCTTCGTCTAAAATGACGAAAGCATCATCAAGAGTACGCCCTCTCATATAGGCTAATGGAGCAATTTCAATTGTTCCTCTTTCTATTAGTCGTTCCGTATGTTCTGCTCCGAGTACGTCATGTAATCCATCATATAATGGTCTTAAATATGGATCGACTTTTTCTTTTAGATCTCCAGGTAAAAATCCTAAGCTTTCACCCGCTTCTACAGCAGGGCGGGTTAGAATAATTCGTTTGACCTGTCCATTTTTTAGTGCATTTACAGCCATTACTACGGCCAAATAAGTTTTTCCTGTACCTGCTGGACCAATCCCGAAAACTAAGTCATGCTGTTTGATAGCAGCTACATATTGGCGTTGTCCATGTGTTTTTACACGAATTGATTTTCCTTTTGCAGTTTTTGTGATTTCTTCATCATATAATTCTTCAAATGAATCTAAATTTCCATTCTTCGCCATTTGAATACAATAAATAACATCACGTTCACTTACTCGTATTCCTTTTCGAATTACCCCAAGAAGCTTTTCAATAATTTCTTCAACTAATTGAACACTTGTTAAATTTCCTGAAACATTAAGTGCCTCGCCTCTAGTTATAATTGAAACATTTAATTCCTCCTCGATCCTTTTAAGGTGGAGGTCATTGTTTCCAAACAGCACAAGTGCTTCGTTTGGATTTTCCAGTTGATGTTTACTCATTACTAAATCTTCTGACATCCTTTAGTCTCCTTGAACTAATGGTATCGTAGTGACGATATTCTCAATAACATTATATTTTATTTCCAATTTTACTTTACCATTGTTAATGGATTGACGCAAAACTTTTTCTTCAATAATTTCGGCATCACTATCCAAATCTTGTTCTAAAGCATTCCGACCTATTCTTTTTGCTTCTTCTACAGCCTCATTTGTTGTATATTTTCTTGTGATTTCTTCACTTTCTCGAATAGCCACTTTTTCATACGCAATTGGAAGTTCCCAATTAAAGAATTTGATAGGTCTCTTATCTATTTCAGTTTGATATTCCTTATATTCAACTTTACCATATCCCCATACTGGAATACGTAAATCCCCTATCGAGATATAATGCTTTTGTTTATTTTCTCCTGTCATCACATTAAGTTTCGTTGTAATTTCTACCTCTACTGAAGACTTGTACCAAGTCTCGCCAAAAATCTTCCCACGAGCAGGTACGTAGACTTCTTCTCCTTCTTTTCCAATTTTGCCCGAAACTAGTATGTCTCCTTTTTTAACAAGATCATTTACTGCTTTAACTGGTCTTCCTTCTTCGACAATTAATTTTTTGATAATAGCTGTTTTATTTGCAACAAGATTTCTTGGACTATACTGTTCCGGCGGGTCAGGTTGGTTCTTTTCAACAACCTCAAAATGATAGGTCGTCCCATTTAACTCCACACCAATCCAAGTAATATCGTTAATCGCTTCTTCTAAATGCCTTTGTAAGGACTCATTATCTTCAATAAAAAATTGAAGCTTCCCTTTTTCAACTCCAAGTTTCTTCAGCTCTTTAATAATTAAATGTTCTGTTTCTGGCTTAGCACCCTCTACTTTAATGCCCCATACCATATTTGATAACAAAGTAACAATGATAAGAAATAAAAAAGCTCCAATTAGAAATCCACTATTGTATATTGCCTTTTGAACGAGAAATGGCAATCCTTTTTTTCCAATAAAGCGAAGCTTACAATCATTTTTACGGACAACCCTTCGAATTTTTTTTATATCCTTTAAATACATAGAGAAGCTCAGGGCATGGGTTCCTGGCTTCTTTACATCCCACACGACAATTCCTTGTCGTACACATTCATTTATGAATCTCTCTGTACCTTTTCCAGTAATAACAGCTTTGACACTCCCACTAAAAAAGTGCATCCAATGATTTTTCATGCTTATCCCCCTACTGATTCATTGATTCAATTCTCAATATATTGCACATGTTCAATTTTTCCTTCGAGCATTATTTCCTCAGGTAAAATTGTTTTAATCACAAATGCATTTCCCTTTATCAGAAGTTGTCCTTGTTTCAGTAATAGCCGTACCTCTTTATCTGAAAAGGTTAATAATCCTCGATGATTTTCTATGTAAATATGTAATTGTCCAATCATGGTTATTCTTGGAAGATCCATCATGACGTCAGCAGGAAGTTCCATCTTGTTTGTAATCCAACTCTTCATTCGTTGACCTAGTTTTTTAGGCATAACAAAGAACCCCCTTTCATCTCATGTTTATGAGTGAAAAGGGGTTCTTAGTACATTTTTTAAGGAGGATGTAAATGAGACATCGAACTCCTGTGTTGGCTTACTTCTCAGGTCCTCACGTATTTACTGTATACGCTCCGGTCCTCAAAATTGCGCCGCCTTAAACTTCTTGGTCCTTTTTATCCTCCTAGATCAGAGAACTAGTCTTAACGACGGATTTGGTATGGTCTTTTTGCTCTAGGCGGACCTAGAATTTCGGACCATATAATACCTTCTACAACCTTATTTTTCGAGTATGTTTTCGCTTGCCTTGTTTCTCTAGAAGCAGTTGGTTTAAGAACCTTTAGCATTGGTTCTTCTTCCCTGGTTACAGTTTCCGTCTCTGTATAGACGCCCTGCTGTTGAAGCTCTAGATAACGATCATAAAACGTATTTGGAACTTGAGTATCGGGAATCTCTTCTGGTTCTACTTCAGTTTCATATTTTGTTTCAACCTGATATTCATCTTTTTCAGGTTTACGTTCTTGGTCAAACGGATTAAACTGTTTTGGCATTGGAACCGGGGTTGTAGGTTCTGACTCCCCTCTGGTAAATCGCCTGAACGTATTAAAAACAAAACCGATTATAATGACCACAATCCAAGCATTTGCCATTACAAATTCAATCAAGTCTTGCAAAGGTGATTCCACAATGTAAACCTCCCTTCAAATTTTGAGGTTTATTTCAGTTTATTATTATTTTTCTTCATCTTCTGGATGTGTGCTTTTACCAATTGAATTTCTCATATCAGTATCAGCCATGATATTCTTAAGGTTCGTATAATCGAGTACTCCTAAGTTACCTGAACGTAATGCTTCTGCCATAGCAAGAGGTACTTCTGCTTCTGCTTCCACAACCTTCGCTTTCATTTCTTCAACGCGAGCGCGCATTTCTTGTTCACTTGCAACCGCCATTGCGCGACGTTCTTCAGCTTTCGCTTGAGCAATTTTCTTATCTGCTTCGGCCTGGTCTGTTTGAAGCACAGCACCAATGTTTTTACCAATATCAATATCGGCGATATCAATGGAAAGAATTTCGAATGCAGTACCTGCATCAAGTCCTTTTGCAAGAACGGTTTGAGAGATCATATCTGGATTTTCAAGTACTTTTTTATGGTCAGTTTGTGAACCAATTGTACTAACGATACCTTCACCTACACGGGCAATAACAGTTTCTTCTCCTGCTCCCCCGACCAAGCGGTCAATATTCGCACGCACAGTGATACGTGCTTTCGCTTTAACTTCGATACCATCCATTGCCACACCAGAGATAAATGGTGTTTCAATAACCTTTGGATTAACACTCATTTGAACGGCCTCTAGCACGTCACGACCTGCTAAATCGATTGCAGCTGCCCTTTCGAAAGTTAATTCAATGTTCGCACGTTGTGCAGCGATTAACGCGTTTACGACGCGGTCAACATTACCACCTGCCAAATAGTGACTCTCCAGTTGGTTTGTATTAAGATTTAGTCCCGCTTTTTGGGCCTTAATTAAAGGGATAATGACACGGTTTGGGATAACCCGACGCAATCTCATCCCAATCAATGTAAAGATACTTACACGGACACCCGCAGCCAGTGCAGAAATCCATAGTGCAACTGGCACAAATGTAAATAGTACAGCTAATAAAATAATACCCAGTGCAACTAATATTAGAATTGTTATCATACCTGTTGGCATTCTAATTTTCCTCCTAGATTAAGTTTATTTATCAATATCAGTAACCTCTCGAACAACAATTCGAGAACCTTCTGTTTTGATCACTTCAATTTTTGTGTCTTTCTCAATGTAATTCCCTTGTGAGACAACATCTAGTCTTTCTTCACCAATGATTGCTGTACCAGAAGGTCTTAAGGTTGTTAAGGCCATTCCTCGTTTTCCAATTAAATCATCACGATTCTTATTTGACACATACCCGCTTTCAGTATTGGTAGAATCGAAGAGAATAATCTTTTTAAAGGCATGTAATTTCTTTCCGAATATTTTAACTAAAATAATTGAAACAATGACAGTAGCTACTAAAGCAACTAATAATGAAACTCCAATAACCATAACACTACTCCCTGCCAAGAAAAAGCTTGTTAAAATTGCTCCTAAACCTATCAAGCCTATGATCCCCCCCGGCAATACAAACTCCAATAGAACTAACACAATTCCAATTACAAAAAGGATAATGGACTCCATACCAGCTAGTCCCGCTACCAAATGTCCGTAGAAAAAGAGTAGTAGCGATGATATTCCCATTATACCTGGAATACCAAATCCCGGTGAGTAAAGTTCAACAACTAAACCTAAACTTCCAATTGTTAATAAGATCGAAACGACAATTGGATTCGTAATAAAGCGTGCAATTTTTTCTGCCAAGCTAAGTTCAGCTTCTTCAACTGCAGCCTTTTCATAGCCAATTGTCTTTAGTAAATCTCCTCGATTCTTTACAACACCTTCTGCGTACCCAACTTCGAGAGCCTGATTTGCAGTTAAAGTGAGAAATTTACCTTTTTCAGCACCTAGTTCTGGCAGGTCTATTTCTTTGTCGGCCATTGCTAATGCATAAATCGGATTACGACCATTGTTTTCAGCAGCGCCTTTCATCGCTGAAAGCCAGTAAGAAACGGCTTTTTCATCAGCAGTATTCCCTGCCTGGTCGATTATTCCTGCTGCCCCCATTCTTCCATTCTCAGACATATAAATCTCATCGGCATTTAAGGCGATAAAAGCACCTGCAGAGATGGCGTCGTTATTGACAAAAGCAACGGTAGGAATAGCTGCTTCCTGTATTCGTTTTCCAATTTGAGTTGCTGCATCAACAGCCCCACCAGGAGTATTTATCTCAAGAATGATGACATTGGCTCCTTTCTCCTCAGCATCGGTAATCGAGCGATCAATAAAAGCATGTAAGCCTTTTTCAACCGTTTCTTCCAACGGAATAATGTAAACTACCTGATCTGTTGCACTTAAGCTTTTATTGGGCGTTAGTGTAAGGAGTAAAGGTAAAACAATAATGGAAAGATACAAAAATATTCTCAATCTTTTCAAGGCGTTCCCCCCCTCTCTATTTATTTTTACGACTTGATAGTATGTTATACGATTGAGATGTAAGCGAGGTTTCAATATTTTGTGTAATTCTATACATTATTTTCGTTGGTAATTCTTGGGTTTTGTATGTATGGAGATGAAGATCAAGGCCAGCGAAACGAGCAATTTATTTCCTCCCATATAAGAAAAACACCTTACACAATGTAAGGTGCTTTGTTTAAGATAGTTGCTGTTGAACAAGTTTGTTGATGAGACTGCCATCAGCCTTCCCTTTTACTTTTGGCATAATTGCAGCCATCACTTTGCCCATGTCAGCTTTTGAAGAAGCATTGACCTCTTGTACTGTTGCTTTCACAATCTCAACAAGTTCCTCTTCGGATAATTGCTCTGGAAGGTATACTTCTAATATCTCAATTTCAGTTTGAATTTTATTAACAAGATCTTCACGACCAGCGTTACTAAATTCGCGGAGGGAATCTTTTCGTTGTTTTAATTCACGAGTAAGAACAGTTAGTTCTGCTTCTTCTGATAGCTCATTGGTACCAAGCTTAATGCCTTCGTTTTGAAGAGCAGCCTTAACCATTCGAATAACAGATAGCTTATCTTTCTCTTTATTCTTCATCGCTGTTTTCATATCATTATTTAAACGCTCGAGAAGACTCATAAAACTACACCCTCTTTTAGTATTTGCGCTTTCTAGCAGCTTCAGATTTCTTCTTACGCTTTACGCTAGGCTTTTCATAGAATTCGCGCTTTCTAGCTTCTTGAATAGTACCTGATTTAGATACAGTACGTTTGAAGCGGCGAAGAGCATCTTCAAGCGATTCGTTTTTACGAACGACCGTTTTTGACATTCTAATTCCCTCCCTCCGAAAACAACCACTAACATCTAATTAAGACACATGTTCCATTGGTTCTCTTAGTGTCGATAGCTAAATATCGTCTAAAAAATAAACATGTACTTTGCAATTATAATATATGCATGTTTTTTGGTCAACTATTTATCACAATTGAACACTACAAAGTAGTTCATATTCAATAGTTTTGATAAAGTTTTATGCTCTATTCCTACTAAATCCTTACTTTTTACAGTTTGTTACTTATTCCAAAATTTTAACAAGTAAAAAGTTTAATAAATTGAAATAGTCATTTTCAAGCAGCCTTGTCCATACAATGTGATAGGGGTGAAGATGAATGATTGAACTTATATCATTATTTGCTGTATTTATCGCCATTTTCTTATTTGGTATGACTGTTATGAGGACAGGCTTATATAATCTGACAGGCGAAAAATTAAGAGTATGGTTAATTCGTTTTACAAATAATCCGATAAAAGGTTTATTAACTGGCATGATCATTACAGCAATTATCCACAGCAGTTCTGCTGTTATGGTTCTTGTTGTTGGATTAATTGCTACTGGATATTTAACCTTTAAACAATCGTTTGGAATTATTCTTGGGACAAATATAGGCACGACATTTACTGCAGAAATGATCACTATTGATATATTCGAATGGATTGTCCCAATATTAATCATAGGATTTTTATGTTTATTTGTTCGAAATCAGCAGGTTTTTAGTTTTGGTGCCTTTTTGTTTGGGTTGGGATGCATGTTTGTGGCAATGAATGGATTCGAACAACTCGCAAGACCTATAGGAGATTTCCCCTCAATTTATACTTTTTTTCAGCAGACAAACCAAAGTAATCTCTTTGGTGTAGGGGTTGGAACCATTTTAACTTCTATTATTCAATCAAGTACAGCGACAACTGGAATTATTATGGGGTTTATGAATGAACAACTATTAACTTTAAATGCAGGAATCGCCGTATTACTTGGTGCGAATATAGGAACTTGTATTACAGCGTTTATAGCAAGTATTGGGAGTAAGCATGAAGCAAAATTAGCGGCATATGCTCATATTTGGGTGAATGTAATCGGGGTAACCTTATTTTTCCCGTTTATTAATGTACTTGGTCAAATCGCCATGTTACTCACATCACATCCTGATGTGCAAATCGCACACGTTAGTTTAATCTTTAACGTCCTCAGTTCACTCCTATTTTTACCATTTGCAGGAGTTTTAACAGATTTTATCACGAAAGTACATAGAACTACATAATAAGCTGGCCATTTGGCCAGCTTATTTTCTTTATTAGTAATCTGAAGAACCAGATAATCCATTGACGATTGCAACACCCGCACTCGCACCGATTCTGGTTGCCCCAGCATCAATCATATCTTGAGTTCCCTTCACATCACGAACACCACCGGATGCTTTTACCCCGATATCGGGACCTACTGTTTTACGCATTAAACGAATATCTTCCACTGTAGCACCGCCTGTTGAGAAACCAGTTGATGTTTTAACAAAATCAGTTCCAGCTTTGACGGAAAGTTCACAAGCTCTTACCTTTTCCTCTTCAGTTAGCAAAGATGTCTCGATAATAACCTTAGTAAGTGCCTTACCTTTCGCTGCTTCAACAACCATACGAATGTCTTTTTCAACTAATTCGTCATTTTTATCCTTCAGAGCACCGATATTGATTACCATATCAACTTCAGTAGCTCCTTTTTCAATTGCATCCTTTGTTTCAAATGCCTTTGTTTCAGAAGTACTAGCTCCTAATGGAAAACCAATAACCGTACAAACCTTTACATCTGAACCATTTAACAAGCTTGCTGCTGTTTCCACCCATGTTGGATTTACACAAACTGACATGAACCCATATTCTTTAGCTTCTGCACAAAGGGTTTCAATCTGTGCTTTCGTAGTATCCGCTTTTAATGCTGTATGATCAATCATTTTTGCAATATTTGTCATTATGTATTTCTCCCTTCAACTTTCAGTTGTACGTACCTCTAACATCATATCATTGTTGCAATAGCTTGACTAGCACTTCTCTTTCATATTATGCGATAAAAAAAAGAAGCTAATCCAACGATTAACTTCTTTACGTTATTCTAATCTTTATGCAGTCGTTCTTTGTTCTTGTTCAACCGAAAGTTCTTCTTCGACTTTTACAAATTTACCTTCGTTATATGGATAACCGGCTTTTGTAATTTTCACTTTTACGATTTTTCCAATCATATCTTCAGTGGCATCGAACTTTACTTTCAAATAATTATCGGTATACCCGATGTATAGACCGCTTGCCGGGTCATCTTTGTCAATTTCCTCTGGAATTACCTCTAGTACTTCGCCTTCGTAATTAGACGCATACTCCTTCGCTAATTGGTCAGATAGTGAAATTAAACGGTGTACACGCTCGTTTTTCACTTCTTCATCAATTTGGTCTTCCATTCTAGCGGCTGGTGTACCAGTACGCTTTGAATATGGGAAAACGTGTAATTCAGAGAATTTATGTTCGTTAATAAAGTTATAAGTTTCCATAAACTCTTCTTCCGTTTCTCCAGGAAAACCAACAATAACATCTGATGTAATTGCCAATCCTGGTAAAGCCTGACGTAATTTTGTAAGACGTTCAGCAAAGAACTCCATTGTATATTTACGTCTCATACGCTTTAACACGGTGTTTGAGCCCGATTGTAATGGAACATGTAGATGTCTAACTACTTTTTCGGAGTTATCTAACACTTCAATAATTTCATCTGTAATTTGGCTAGCTTCAATGGAAGAAATACGAATTCTCTTAAGTCCTATCACCTTTGATTCTAGGTCACGTAAAAGAGCTGCGAGATTGTAATCTTTCATATCTTCCCCATAGCCACCTGTGTGGATTCCAGTTAAAACAATCTCTTTATAGCCTGCATTCACAAGCTGTTGTGCTTGTTTGATAACCTCTTGTGGGTCACGAGAACGCATTAAACCACGTGCCCATGGAATGATACAGAACGTACAGAAATTATTACAACCTTCTTGGATTTTTAATGAAGCACGCGTACGGTCAGTAAATGCAGGTACATCAAGTTCTTCATATACACGTGTTTTCATTATATTTCCAACACCATTTATCGGTTGTCGCTCTTCTTTGTATTGCTCGATATATTCAAGCATCTTCTTACGATCCTGTGTACCTACGACAATATCAACGCCAGGAATCGCCATGATTTCCGCTGGTGATGTTTGTGCATAACAGCCTGTAACACAAATAACAGCATCAGGATTTTTACGGATTGCTCTACGAATAACCTGTCTACTCTTTTTGTCCCCTGTATTTGTAACAGTGCAAGTGTTAATTACATACACATCAGCAGTGCTTTCAAACTCAGTACGCTCATAGCCAGACTCTTTAAAAAGCTGCCATATGGCTTCTGTTTCATAATGATTTACTTTACATCCTAATGTATGGAATGCAACTAATGACATGATTGTCACCTCGCTAATTCAAAATGATATGATACAGCTGATAAAACATATAGTGGTGCTGTTTCAGTACGTAAGATTCTTGGTCCAAAGCTGCAGGAAATAAACTCATTTTCGATTAATGAGGAAACCTCTTTTTCGGTTAGTCCTCCTTCAGGCCCTATCACAACAAAAAGAGATTCCCCATTTTGCATTTGTGATAAAAGACGTGCCAAATTAGAGTTTTCACCGCGCTTTGCATCCTCTTCATAAGCTACTACCTTATAAGTATAAGATTGACTAAAGGACAATAGTTCTCGGAATGATAATGGTTTGGTAACGTTTGGAACCATTCCGCGATGGGATTGCTCAGCTGCTTCTTTTGCAATTTTCCCCCATCGTTCAACCTTTTTTTGTCCTTTTTTTTCATCCCATTTGACGATTGAACGTGCCGCAACAAAAGGGACAAACTCAGATGCCCCAAGCTCCGTCCCTTTTTGGATTACATATTCAAGCTTATCCCCTTTTGGTAGTCCGCTTGCAATACATACCTTAATGGGAAGCTCATTCGAGTTCTCTACCCATTCTACAACATTTGCCAAAACTGTATCATTGGTAATTTCAGTAATTGTACAAATAGCTACTCTACCATTATAACAACAAAAAATAGAGTCTCCAACTGACATTCTCATAACTCGTGTTATATGGTGTACATCTTCACCTGTAATTGTAGCTTGTGTTTCGTTAATATGATCGACGAAATATCTTTGCATTTATTCTTCCACCACCTGCAAATATCCTTATTCGCTTATCTTTCTAGCAATCATTGATACCCAGTCTTCCATAACAAGTACTTCCTCAATCTCGAATCCGGATGCTAGAAGACTGTCCTTTACTTCTTGTTTTTTCGTATTAATAATCCCAGAAACAATGAAAGCTCCATTCGGTTTTAGGATTTTTGCTGCATCATCAGTGAAACGGACAATAATTTCAGCAAGGATATTCGCTACAATGAGATCCACAGGTCCCTCAATACCATCAAGGAGATTATTTTGAGAGACAGTAACTTTATCATGAACCTTGTTTAATTTAATATTGAGTTTTGCACTTTCAACTGCAACTGTGTCTAAATCAAGCGCTTTGATAGAACTAGCACCTAGCATTGCTGCTGCAATACTTAACACACCCGAACCGGTACCGACATCGATAATTGTATCTCCGTCCTTAACTGTTCGTTCTAAAGCTTGAATACTCATGACAGTAGTAGGGTGTGTACCTGTTCCGAAAGCCATGCCTGGGTCTAATTCAATTATTAATTCATCACTATGAACAGGCTCGTACATCTCCCAAGTAGGCACGATTGTAAATCTCTCAGAGATTTTTACAGGATGATAATACTTCTTCCATGCTGTGGCCCACTCTTCCTCATGTACTTCACTAATAGTGACTTTATTATGGCCCAAGTCTATATCAAAAAGCAAAAGATTGTTAATTGCTTCTTTTATCTCTTCAACAGTTTCACCTAAAAAACTATTAACTGGGAGGTACGCCTTAACGATAACACCTTCTTCAGGATAGTCATCAGGATTGAGTTGGTAGATCTCACCAAACACATTTTCACGTTCTTTTGTTAAGTCAAATGGATCCTCAATGACAACTCCACTTGCACCTGCCTCATGAAGTATATTTGATACCGGCTCCACTGCCTCTTGTGTAGTGTGAATACTAATTTCAGACCATTTCATTACTACCAACTCCAATCCATTTGTTAAAAAGTTACTAAACCATTCTGTATCATTCGCCTTTAAAAGCTCGTTTTACCTTCGCGAAAAAATTATCATGTTGTTCATCTGGAGCTTCATTACCGCTTATTTCCGTAAATTCACGAAGCAATTGTTTTTGCTTTTCAGACAACTTTGTTGGGGTAATAACCCGAACCCGAATATGTTGATCTCCTTGACCATATCCACGAACATTTGGGACACCCTTGCCTCTAAGTCGGAATTTTGTTCCAGTCTGAGTGCCCGCAGGTATCTTAAGCTTTACCTTCCCATGAAGAGTAGGCACTTCAATTTCATCACCTAATGCAGCTTGCGCAAAGGTTAGTGGCATTTCACAGAAAATATCGTCTCCGTCACGCTCAAAAAACTCATGTGATTGAACATGGAACACAACGTATAGATCCCCTGGAGGTCCTCCGTTTACACCTGGTTCACCTTGACTTGATACGCGAAGCTGTTGGCCATCATCAATACCAGCTGGAATTTTCACATGAATTTTCTTACGTTTTTTCACTTTACCCGTTCCACTACATGTAGAACATTTATCCTTAATAAATTTACCTGTTCCACTACAATGGTGACAAACACGTCTGTTTACAATTCTTCCGAAAGCTGTGTTTTGTTCAACATTGATTTGACCCGAACCTCCACAGTGTGAACATTCTTGTGGGTTTGTTCCAGGTTTTGCACCTGACCCATGACAGGTTGAACATTCTTCCTCTCTCGGAATTTCAATGTCTGTTTCCTTACCAAAAACAGCCTCTTCAAACTTAAGTGTCATTGTATATTGTAAATCTGCCCCTTGACGTGGTGCATTTGGGTCTCTTCTTCTAGTTCCGCCACCAAAGATTGAGCTGAAGATATCTTCGAAACCAAAGCCACCACCAAAATCTGCACCTCCACCAAAGCCGCCGAATCCTTGATTTGGATCTGAATGGCCAAATTGGTCATAATGAGCACGTTTGTTATCGTCTGTTAAGGCATCGTAAGCCTCTGTTATTTCCTTAAATTTATCTGCAGCATCTGCTTCTTTATTGATATCGGGGTGATATTTTTTTGATAATTTTCGATATGCTTTTTTAATTTCGTCTTTACTAGCATTTTTCGAAACCCCGAGTACCTCATAATAATCTCTTTTACTCATTGAATCCACTCCCGCATCATTCACATAAAGAATATTGTATCATTTAATTTTATGAAAAGGCAATAATACTTGTTTCAAGCATCAAGTTCATAATTGTCAAACTTTTAAGAGGTATCCACTTTAAACAAAAAAAGTCAAAGCCAAGACAGGCCTGACTTCGACTTTTTTTACATTTAATTCTTTTTAATGATGTCTGGTTTCAGTGCCTAGAAACTCGAGAAACTTGAACGCCTCCTGCAGAGGCAAACTACGCCTATTTGTCGGAGTCTCAAGCACACAAGAAGTGCTAGTGCTGTTTTCCCACAGGACGTGGTGTTTTAGGCGGCCAGCTTTCTCGTTTCTGTACAAGGCACTTACGCCTTTCTATTTATCATCATTTACTTCTTCATATTCAGCATCTACTACATCGTCGTCTTTCTTGCCTTGAGTTGCGCCTTCTGCTCCTTGTGCACCTTGAGCTGCTTGAGCTTGTTGCTGAGCTTGCTCATATAGTTTCACAGAAAGCTGTTGAACGATTTCTTGTAGAGCATCTTTCTTTGCTCTAATTTCATCAAGATCGTTTTTCTCGATTGCTTGTTTTAATGCGTCTTTAGCTTCGTTAGCTTTCTCAACTTCTGCAGCATCTACCTTACCTTCTAAGTCTTTAAGTGTTTTTTCAGTTGTAAACACTAATTGATCTGCTTCATTGCGAAGTTCAACTTCTTCTTTACGCTTTTTGTCGGCTTCTGCATTTTCTTCTGCCTCACGTACCATACGTTCAACTTCATCGTCAGAAAGGCCTGAAGAAGATTGAATTGTAATAGCTTGCTCTTTATTTGTACCAAGGTCTTTTGCACGAACATTTACGATACCGTTCTTATCGATATCAAATGTTACTTCAATTTGTGGCACTCCACGTGGTGCTGGTGGAATATCAGTTAATTGGAAACGACCCAATGTTTTGTTATCTGCAGCCATTTGACGTTCACCTTGAAGTACATGGATGTCAACAGCTGTTTGATTGTCTGCAGCAGTTGAGAATGTTTGAGACTTACTAGTTGGGATTGTTGTATTACGATCGATTAAACGAGTAAATACACCACCCATTGTTTCAATACCAAGTGACAAAGGTGTTACGTCTAATAGAACGACGTCTTTAACATCTCCAGTTAATACTCCACCTTGAATTGCTGCACCTAATGCAACTACTTCGTCAGGATTAACCCCTTTATGTGGTTCTTTGCCAGTTTCTTTCTTGATTGCTTCTTGAACAGCAGGAATACGAGTTGAGCCACCAACAAGGATGACTTTATCAATATCGCTAGCTGAAAGACCAGCATCTTGAAGCGCGCGTCGAGTTGGGCCCATTGTACGCTCAACAAGTCCAGCTGAAATCTCATCAAATTTTGCACGAGTTAAATTTACTTCTAAGTGAAGTGGTCCTGCTTCTCCAGCAGTGATGAATGGAAGAGAGATTTGTGTAGAAGTTACACCAGATAAATCCTTCTTCGCTTTTTCAGCAGCATCTTTTAAACGTTGTAATGCCATTTTATCTTTTGAAAGATCAATTCCATTATCTTTTTTGAATTGATCTACTAAATAATCAATAATTACTAGGTCAAAGTCATCTCCACCAAGACGATTGTCACCTGCAGTGGACTTAACTTCGAATACTCCGTCACCAAGTTCTAGGATGGACACGTCGAATGTACCACCACCAAGGTCATATACAAGAATTGTTTGATCTTCTTCTGTTTTATCTAAACCATATGCAAGAGCAGCAGCAGTTGGCTCGTTAATAATACGTTCAACTTCAAGACCAGCAATTCGACCCGCATCCTTAGTTGCTTGACGTTCAGCGTCATTAAAGTATGCTGGGACAGTGATAACTGCCTTTGTTACCTTTTCTCCAAGGTATTCTTCTGCATACGATTTAAAGTATTGAAGTAGAATAGCAGATACTTCTTGTGGAGTATATTGCTTACCTTCTATTTCAGTTTTGTAATCTGTTCCCATATGACGTTTGATCGACATAATTGTGTTAGGATTTGTGATAGCTTGACGTTTTGCCACTTCACCAACTTGTCTTTCCCCATTCTTAAAAGAGACAACAGATGGTGTTGTGCGGTTGCCTTCTGGGTTCGGAATAACTTTCGGTTCTCCACCCTCCATAACAGCAACACATGAGTTTGTTGTACCTAAATCTATACCAATGATTTTACTCATAAAAAAACCTCCTAATTGAATAAAACTTAGAACTATTCATTTACCTTCACCATTGAAGGTCTTAACACTCTATCTTTAAGTTTGTATCCTTTTTGGAACTCTTCTAGAACCACATTTGATTCCGTATCTGGCTCACTCACTTGCATAACAGCTTGATGCACATTCGGATCAAATTGTGTTCCCACTGCTTCAATTGCTTCTACCCCTTCTTTTTTCAGGGCATCTATAATGCTTCGGTATACCATTTCTACACCTTGCATAATTGATTTTGCTTGATCATTTGTCGCTTCTATTTGAAGTGCCCTCTCAAAGTTATCAAGAGCTGGTATCAAATCCGTTACAAGACTTTGTGATCTATATGTAGCAGCTGTTTCTTGATCTAAGCGTGCACGTCTCTTAAAGTTTTCGAAGTCGGCAATCTGGCGCAAAATTCGACTTTCTGCTTCCTCTAGCTTAGCTTCAAGTTCTGCAATTTTTTCATTGGCTTTCGAAAGTTCGGCTTGCACATTATCTTCTTGTTCTTCTACTAATTCTGCTTCAGCCTGTTCAATCGTTTCTACCACATCATTGTCTACGTTAGTTTCTTCTAGTTCAATATCTTCTTTTACTACTTCGTTCTCGTTAGCCAATACACTCACCTCCCTTAAAGTGAAGTCCCTATTATCATAGTACCTAGTATATGTATTAGAGGGTTATTCCACCCTCTACTAAATATAGCCACGGCTATTCGTTTTGATACAGTTTTGTCAGCACCTTTGAAAAATCATGACTGATATGCTGCAACAATGTAATAACACGTGAATATTCCATTCTGGTAGGGCCTAAAATCGCGATTGACCCAAGGTGTTCATTCCCAACGGAATAAGTTGCTGTTATTAGGCTACAATCATTCATTGCGATATTGTTGTTTTCATGACCGATTTTAATATTGATTCCCGCTTTATCTGTTCGTAACAGTCGAGAAAATTCATGTTCACTTTCAATCATTGTTAATAAAGATCGAATTTTTTCAATGTCATGAAATTCTGGTTGACTTAACATCTTTGTTTTTCCACCAATAAACACTTTTTCTTCGGTAGATAGTGAAAGTGTTTTGTCTAAAACACTTATAACCGTATCGTAGTTACGAATATTTGTTTTCAGCAGAGATGCAACCTCTTTATAAATTTTGTTTTTTAGATCAGTCAGTGGAACACCAACAAGACGCTCATTTAGAATATTTACCATCTTTTCAATATCGCTTGGATCGATGGACTCCGGAAATGAAATTGTTCGATTTTCCACATGGCCATTATCTGTAATGATAATCGCAACAGCTGTCTCATTGTTAATTGGAACAATTTGCAGCTTTTTCACTTTATTTTCTTTAAAGGCGGGACCTAAAACAATCGAAGTATAGTTTGTTAGATCTGATAAAATCTGTGCAGATTTTTGAACAATTTTTTCAAGCTCATAAATTTTCTCTGCAAAAATAGACTTTATCTCATGCTTTTCCTTTAAAGTTAATCGACTCGGAGATAATAAATGGTCCACATAGTATCGATAGCCTTGTTCAGATGGGACTCTACCAGATGAGCTATGAGTTTTCTCAATAAATCCTAGTTCTTCTAGATCTGCCATCTCATTGCGAATAGTTGCTGAGCTAAACACAATCCCATCCTTTTTCGACAATGTTCTTGACCCTACTGGCTGTGCAGATCTAATAAAGTCATCAATTATTACTTGAAGAATCAATAGTTGACGATCTGTTAGCAAGGAACATCACCTCTGTTAGCACTCCTAATCTGCGAGTGCTAATTCTATAATTAAATTACCAAATACGAGTGCCATTGTCAACGATTTAAACTCCTTCTTTATTTACAGCAAAAACGCTTGAAAAACTTCATTCCCAAGAAACTTTCCGGCATGAGTTAATCGAATATAATCATCTTTTTCTTCTAGCAGACCTTTTTCTTTTTGTTCTTTAATTTGGTCTGCAAAAACATCAAAAATACTGATTGAAAATTTTTCCGAAAAATGAGGAATTGAAACACCTTTTGTTTTACGCAATCCTAAAAAAAGCTCTTCTTCCATTTTTTCTTGTTTTGTCACTTCATGCGTTTCGACATACGGAAAGCCATGATCATCTATGGTTTGCATATATTTTTTAATGGGTCCTGCATTTGAAATTCTTCTTCCTCCCAAATAGCTATGAGCGCCTGCACCGATTCCATAGTACTCTTCATTATTCCAATACGTTAGATTATGGCGACTTTCATAGTTATCCTTTGAGAAATTACTTATTTCATATTGATGCAAACCATGTTTCCCCATCTCTTCCATTAAGATTTCATACATTCTTGCTTCATTTTCTTGGCTTGGCAGATGCAAATTTCCTTTTCTCATCAAATTATAGAACACTGTTTTTGGTTCAATGATGAGGGAGTATGCTGATACATGCTCTACATCGAGTGAAAATGCTAAGTTAAGCGATTCTTGAAAACTTTCTATCGTTTGTTGGGGTAAGGCATACATCAAATCAATACTAATGTTTTTAAAACCAACACGTTTCGCTAATTCAATTGTGTGAAAAACATCTTCACGACGGTGTGTTCTACCAATCGCCTTGAGGAGCTCATCATCAAAGGTTTGTACCCCAAAACTTATTCGATTGACACCTGAATCAAGCAATACTTTTAATTTATCCTCTGTAAGATCACCAGGGTTTGCTTCAAAGGTGAATTCAATTGTATCGCTTTGGGGCTTTAAATATTGATTAATACTCGTGAGGAATGTCTCTAACTGGTTTACGGAAAGAACGGTTGGCGTTCCCCCACCGACGAAGATGGATTTGAGAGTAGCAGGAGGATGAGCCTCGACTGTATTTTTCATTTCAGTATCCATGTATTGAAGATATTCATCAACAGGTTGACCTTTTAGAAAAACTTTATTGAAATCACAATAGTGACAAATTTGTTCACAAAAGGGGATGTGAAGGTATGCTGCTCGTACCAAAAAATCACTTCTTTCTTTAAGCGAATGTCGTAAATAATAGAATAAAGAAAACCGCAGAAAAGTCTGCGGCATCTTACTTTATATGTCTAGTACCAGGCGCCATCAGCTCTCTGGTATAAGCCAATCGCTTCGGAAGGTAAAAGGCACCTTCTGTCAGCTCTTATCTTATGCTTGTCACCTTAGACCTCGCGCCTTGCACTTTTCTTATTTATCATCCATTTTCAATACTGCCATGAATGCCTCTTGAGGTACTTCGACTGAGCCGACTTGCTTCATTCGTTTCTTACCTTCTTTTTGTTTTTCAAGAAGTTTACGTTTACGGGAGATGTCCCCACCGTAACATTTTGCCAATACATTTTTACGCATTGCCTTAATGGTTGATCGAGCAATAATCTTTTGACCAACCGCGGCTTGAATAGGTACTTCAAAATGCTGTCTTGGAATTAATTCCTTTAGCTTTTCTACGATCACTTTTCCTCGATCATAAGCTGAATCCTTGTGGACAATGAAGGAAAGTGCATCTACTTTTTCAGCATTTAATAAAATATCCATCTTCACAAGCTTTGAAGGCTTGTAACCTATTAATTCATAATCAAATGATGCATAGCCTTTAGTGCTCGATTTTAATTGGTCAAAGAAATCATAAACGATTTCTGCAAGTGGAATTTCATAGACGATACTTACACGTCTCTCATCAAGATACTGCATATCAATGAAGATACCACGTTTGCCTTGGCATAACTCCATAACAGCACCAACATAATCATTTGGAACCATCATGGTTGCTTTTACGTAAGGCTCTTCAATTCTGTCAATTTTTTGTGGATCTGGCATTGCTGATGGATTATCAATTCGTACATCTGTACCATCCGTTAGAAACACATCGTATATAACGCTTGGTGCAGTGGTAATTAAGTCGATTTTAAATTCTCTTTCAATTCTTTCTTGAATGATTTCCATATGCAATAGACCTAAAAATCCACATCGGAAGCCAAAACCTAGTGCCTGAGAAGTCTCTGGTTCGAATTGAAGGGCTGCATCATTTAATTCAAGTTTTTCTAATGCTTCACGTAAATCATTATATTTAGCTGTATCGATTGGATATAAACCGCAGTACACCATAGGATTTAAGCGTCTATATCCTGGTAGGGGCTCAGTAGCACCGTTTTTCGCGTTGGTAATCGTATCACCCACACGTGTATCCCCTACATTTTTGATTGCAGCTGTTAAAAATCCAACGTCACCAACAGTTAATTCTTCCTGAAGGGTTGCGCGAGGTGTAAATACACCAGCTTCAATTACTTCAAACTCCTTACCTGTTGCCATCATTTTTATTTTATCACCAGGTCTAACTTTACCTTCTATTACTCGAATGTAAGCAACTACACCACGGTATGGATCATATAAAGAGTCAAAAATAAGAGCTTTTAGAGGTGCCTCAGGGTCCCCCTGCGGTGCAGGGACTTTTTCAACAACCTGCTCTAATATCTCTTCAATTCCAATCCCTGCTTTCGCAGAAGCTAAAACAGCTTCTGACGCATCGAGTCCGATAACATCTTCAATTTCTTGTCTAACACGCTCTGGATCTGCACTCGGTAGGTCGATTTTATTAATTACCGGTAATATTTCTAAGTCATTGTCTAAAGCGAGGTACACATTTGCTAGTGTTTGTGCCTCAATCCCCTGTGCTGCATCGACAACGAGCACTGCACCCTCACATGCTGCTAAACTCCGTGAAACTTCATATGTAAAGTCAACATGTCCTGGGGTGTCAATAAGATGGAAAATATATTCCACACCATCTTTTGCCTTATATTTTAATTGTACTGCGTTTAATTTAATCGTAATGCCACGTTCTCTTTCAAGGTCCATGGAATCTAGCAATTGTTCTTTCATTTCACGATGGGTTAACGCATTGGTTTTTTCAAGTATGCGGTCAGCCAATGTAGATTTACCATGGTCTATATGAGCAATAATTGAAAAATTTCGAATTCTAGATTGTCTATTACGTCTCTCTTCTTGGTTCATTAAAAATCCTCCTGTATGGAACAACTACACTAGATTAGATTATACAGAACTATTTTGTCACATTCAATTACGAAAAAAAACGACCATAAAACAAAGAGAGCTTGCTTATTATTCATAGCATGCTCTCTTCTAAATTTTATCAAGTAAATTTCCTATTCCATTTCCAATTGCAATCATGATTTTTTCAAAAATAGCACTGATTCCATTTCCTAGTTTTTCACCAATACTTGAAAAAAAGTTAAATGATTCTACATTTTCAAGTTGTTTCTGTTTTTCTTCTAGGTCATGACTTGTGACCTTTCTGCCTAAGACAGATGCTTCAACTTCACCGTCATTATCGGTGATATGAAAGGCGCCTTGAAGGGAGGGGTCATTATAGCCCCTCATTTTCTTCATCCCTTCATTCGCCTGCTGCATGCCAATCAACACACCCAGGAGAAGCACGGTTACTATTAAAAAACATTTCATCATGAATTTAACCATTGGAATTACACCCTTTTTTTAACACAATGTTTTTTTACATGGATATTTTTTTATCGGTTTTGCAATGATGTGTTACTTAGGTGCCTTTTTTCACTTTAGCAAGTGCCTCAAAATGGCTCTTGCGATACATGCTTTTGCTTTTTTCACCTGAGCATGTACCTCTAAACGGTGCTTGTGGTACATGCTTTTGCTTTTTTTACCTGAGCATGTACCTCTAAACGGTTCTTACAGTACACGCTTTTGCTTTTATCACCTAAGCATGTACCTTAAAAAGGTGCTTAACGGTACATACCATTACTTTTGACTTTTTACCGCCCAAACATGTCCTGAAAGCTATTTTTAGGTCAATAAGGTCCGAATATAGCATCGATAAAGTTATTCTTTATTCGTTTCATTTGCATTCACTTTTTCGGCTTGCCAGTAGTATTCTGCTAAGACATCAGCTACAGCAGCTGCTGTTCGGCGGAGTTCTTCGAAATTATTATCGACACCACCAAATTCAATTAACATGGCATTGCCTGATTTATCTTGGTTATATACTCCATTATTGCCAACTCCGCCTTGTTTAAAAATACCTCGATTTAAACCTGGATATTTTTTTTCAAATATATCGTGGAGCGCATTGGCAAGCTCAAGATTTTTCGCAATGTTTGGATTCTCTGACCCAACTATAAAAGCTATTTTCGCATAGGCCTTTCCGTTAATTTCTACGGTGGTTTTTTCTTTTCGATGCGCATCACGGTGAATATCAATGAAATAATTTAAGTCCTTATTATTTGCCATAGCGCTAGCCATAATCTCACCAGAGCCCTTGTATGACTGATAATAATCATAGCCTTTAGACTTTAAATACTTGTCCATATTTGTCTTATCAATATCTGTACCGATTCCTCTTGCCTCTAATTCTTGCTTAAGCATTTCCCCTACTTTGGTTACATTCACTTCAGGATGTCTTGCATTATTCGCATTGGTTGTATCTACACCTTTTAAATGTGGAAAATAGGCTTCTGCTGAGTGAGTATGATAAATATAGGCAACTTTTTTCTCACCAGTTGTCATCGTCGGTGGTGGCACAGGTTGAGTAGGCTTTTCTGCCTGTTCAACATTTTGTGTAGCCACTTTTCGTTCATCTAATAAAACATCTAATGGTGGTGGAGACTCTATCGGCATATTCGTGTAATTGGTTCCTTCACCTGCTACTATTATCTTCCCATCAAAAATCGAGAACCCAGGGAGCTCCCTGCCTAAGAAGCTTCGTGGGTCATCTAATGTAAGGTTTGTAGCTGCTTTAAAAACAGCTCCTAAATAGTCTGGTTTCGTAGTCGATTCAGGTAAGCCTTGAACAAAATAATGGTTTTCATACCCTAATAGATGTACAAGTGCTTCTCCTGAGAGATTTGTTGCGACATTACTTATAGACGAAGAACTTATTCTAAACTCTGGTTTAAGAGAGACAATTGCTCCCGTAATCGTAAACAATAAGATAAAGCTAAATATGAGGAATAGAATCCCTTTTACAACGCTGGTTCCTTGAATTGAGATCATCATTCCTTGAGACCGAAAACCCTTCATATTCTACCTCCTCAATGGTTTGTCTATCATATTGATATGAGCAAACAAGAGTTAGTAGAACCGAAATGATAGAATCTATTCAATTTTATTAATGAGTATACGCACCTGAATTATCTTGGCCAATCTCACCATGCAATGCAGTATTTAGGCCACCCGCTATTACATTTGCCATGTCCTCAATGAAGACATCTACCTCTTTTGGTGTAACCATTAAGTTATGGCCAAGAGGTGACAACACTTCGTGAATTAATTTTCTTTTCTCATCTTCTGGTAGAGTTCCGACTATTCCTAAGAATGTATTCCTTTCTTGCTCACCAGGCAAGTCATCCTCTGTTAATACTTTTTTCTCCCCAAAAGTCATGCCCGCAGGTATTAGAGAACGTGAAGGTTTATCCCCTTCTTTAAGCTCTCTACCAAAATGCTTTAATATAAAATCAAACGCATCACTTGTAATAGAAACAGCATCAACGACTGTTGGAATCCCAATCGCGATTACGGGAATACCTAATGAATCCTTACTTAGTTCTTTGCGTTTGTTTCCAACTCCAGAACCCGGATGAATACCTGTGTCCGATATTTGAATCGTTGAATTCACCCGCTCGACTGAACGTGCTGCCAATGCATCGATGGCAATAATAAAATCAGGTTTTGATTTTTCAATGACTCCGTAGATGATGTCACTTGTTTCGATTCCTGTTAACCCCATCACCCCTGGTGCAATTGCACTTACAGAACGAAAACCATCCTGCACATTTTCAGGCTGCAATTCAAAGAGATGCCTTGTAATGACAAGGTTCTCAACTGCCAACGGCCCCAGCGCATCTGGTGTTACGTTCCAATTTCCTAAACCAACAACTAGACAGCTAGCATCTTTCCCGATATTTAGTTTTGATAAAAAGTGATTAAATTCCTTAGCGAATACTTCTTGCACCTTTTGTTGGAGTTCTGAATCTTTTTGACGTATCCCCTGAACCTCTAGTGTTAAATAATTTCCTTTTTTCTTTCCAACTGCATTTGCACCTTCCTCGGTAATTTCGACTGTAGAAATGGTAATTCCATCCTCTTGTCTCTCTTTTATGATGACACCTTCAATTTCTGATACAGGCTGTTGATCTTCTTTTAGTGTTTTATTTCGTTCTTCGACTGCCATTGCGCTTGCTTCTAGCGCTAAGTCAGTACGAACAGAGTATTTTGTTAAGTCTAGTTGTTCTCCCATTCCAATGACCTCCAATTTTTACATAGTATCTATAGCTTTACCTGTTAAAATGTGGTTCATGCAATTTTTATCAAGTAGGAATTAGATTGGTATTGCATTCTCACAGCCAATTTGATAGAATAACTTTTGTTGTAACATCAGAGTATCAATGAATGTATAAGAGATCATTAAGCGAAGGAAAACTATAATAGAGAAGGTTTTCGTTAATTTTCGTAGATGATTGATCGTGTTAGATCATCTTGATATTCGCAGGAGGTGAAAGTATGCCAAATATTAAATCAGCTATCAAACGTGTAAAAACAAGTGATGAAAGCCGTGCTCATAATGCAACTGTTAAGTCTGCAATGCGTACTGCTGTAAAAAACTTTGAAGCTTCAGTTGCTAACAATGACGTTGAAAACGCAAAAGCAGCTTTTCTTACTGCTTCAAGCAAGCTTGACAAAGCGGCTCGTAAAGGTCTTATCCATAAAAATGTTGCTGACCGTCAAAAATCTCGTCTAGCGAAAAAACTTAACGAGGTTAACGCATAATAAATAAACGACTCGATTTGAGTCGTTTTTTTTTGCGTTCTATTTTACTTACCTAACTTCATAATAAATAATTCCAGAATTAATTTTTTATCCATTTTTCCGTTTTTCATTTCATAGTCAGCTTCAGCAAGCTGGCTTAAAATACCCAGCAATTCTTCCTGTGTAAATAAATTTGCTTGTCCACCCGCAAGCTTGACCCGGAACGGATGAACTTTAAGATTTCCAGCAATCTGCTGTTGTCCGTAGCCTTGTCTAGAAAGCTCCTTCACCTGAAAAATCAACCTAAATTGTGTAGCAAGCAAAGATAATATTTTGATGGGCTCTTCATTATTTTGCAAAAGGTCATAAAAAATTCTTAGTGCCTCATCAAGTTTCCTATTTACTACCTTATCAATTAATGAAAAAATATTTTGCTCCAAAGACCTAGGTACGAGTAATTTAACGGTTTCCTCTGTTATCTCGCCATTTTCCCCAAGGTATAAACACATTTTATCGATTTCTTGGGTTATGTTCATAAGATTCGTCCCAGCCACATGTAACAGTTCCTGAATCGCAGAGGGGGAAATGGTAACCCGATGCTGGTTTGTTCTTTCAGTTATCCAGCTATGTAAATCCTTTTCAGATAATGTATTAACAGTCAACACTTCAGCATTTTTCTTTAACTGCTTAACAATTTTCTTCCGCTCATCTAACTTTTCATACGGAGCCGTAATCACAAGAATCGTAAAAGGAGCAGGCTCTTTTAAATATTGTTCGAGTACCGTTACATTATGTTCAACCTTTTCCTTACTCTTTTCAGCTTTTAAAAAGTGTGGATTTTGTAAAATAACCAGACGTCTTTCTCCTATAAAAGGAAGGGTCTCAGCATCAGCCAAGGCAATTTCAACAGGAGTTTCCTCTAAATCAAAAATAGATAGGTTAAAATCTTTTTCTTCCTCTTCAACGCTATATTTGATCAGCAACTCCTTTGTTTCCTGTATTAAAAAGGTTTCTGAACCATGTAATAAATAGACAGGTGCAAATTGCCTTTTCTTAATTTTTTTCCAAAGCTCTAAATTCATACTTATTCCTCTCCACTGTAAGCCTTCAAATCTTCTCTAATCGTATCGGTAAAACACAAATTTTTCAACCTCCATAAAAATTTCAAAGGGAATTGGTTTTCACCAATTCCCTATCTATAGAAACATTACCAAACAAGCCCCGGGTATCTTGTCGAGTAATGATTATTTGTAATCTGACTATTACTGTGTTGTTGTTCTTATGTACTATTAGGATTTACATTGTTTTTTGAACTATTTGTGACAAGTGTTGTTAATAAAGGAAGAGTATCGGATAATAGGGGAAAAAGGGTTCTACCTTTTTTTGGCTTTGTTTTATTCACTGAGGTTTCTAACTTTTTGATTTTAAAACAAAACCAACTTTTTAAAGGAATTATAGATTTTTTTGACTAGTTAGGCTATACTATAAGTGTTTAGGAGGGGTTAGGCGTGAACGAATTCGAAAAGAATATAAAAAACACACGAAATGACGTTATCGATGCTGGAGTAGCTTTCGTTGTATCATTTGGCTTCTTCGCTATAATTTTCATTATCGCAACTTTAATTAAAGTTATCGGAGCTTAATACCGACAGAATACATACTGTCAAAACCAAGACTGCCCATATAAGGCAGTCTTTTTTCGTTCCTTGCCTATACTGTATCTTATGGAATTGTCGTTATAAAGGTTCCTGGTTTTTTGAAAAAACGGTATTGTATCGCCCCATCTGTGTCAGTTCTATATACTATGATTTTTTCTTGTTTTAATCGATTAATCACCTCTGGATGTGGATGATTAAAACGATTATTAACACCCACTGGAATTAGGGCAATTTTAGGTTTTAAGGATTGGATAAATCTCTCCGTAGATGAGGACTTGCTTCCGTGATGTCCCACCTTTAATACATCTATCCTCATGTTTTTATATGTATTGATAAGATCAAGTTCCACATCTTTTTCAATGTCCCCTGTAAATAACCAACTTAGACCACCGATTTTTGTAAATATAACGATTGAATTGTTATTTTCCACCATTTCATCTCCCTTTGGGGAAAGTGTATAAAATGTATTTCCTCCTTCCTGCCATTTATGTCCACGTTCAACTAAATGTATGGGAATCCCTTCTTTAGTAGCTATTTTCTTCAACTCTGTTTCTTGTTTTGTATCTTTCGTGCTTTTTCCTATGACGATTTCATTAATCCTCATTTTTTTTATAATTTCCTTCGCTCCACCGATATGATCTTGGTCACCGTGGGTAATGATTAGCTTATCTAAACTTCGTACTCCTTTTGACTTTAGGAATGGAATGATTATATCTGCAGTCGAGAACTCTTTCCTTCTTTGCCGCCATTGCTCTTGATTAAACTCAATGTTTCCACCTGTATCAATGAGATACGTTCCTTTTCGATACGGTAGCTCAATTAATATACTATCGCCTTGTCCAACATCTAACATTGTAATTTCACCATATGGATTTATATATGGTAAAAGCAAATGGAGTATCAAAACCGAAATTGGCGCGAAAAGTGCCCTTTGGACTAAGGTTTTTCTTTTTTCCCAACAAATTAAAAGGTATAGAATAGATACACAATACAGAATCATTAAGATGAAACCTGGCTTACCTAGTGTCAATAAAGTGAAAGGGAATTGTGATGCCCAAACCGTCACTTGATTTAAAGTTTCGAGCATCCACGAAAGCATCGCAGCAAAGATTTGGCCAATCGGATCGAATATGCTCAGCAAAAATACGGTGAGTAAGGCAAATGGTAAAATCACAACTGAATATAATGGGACATAAAGCATATTTAGAGGTAAGCTCAATAACGAGAACTCATAAAAGTGGAAGAGTAGAACCGGCATTGAAGTAATTTGCGATAACAATGAAACGACAAATAAAGAAGCAATCGTAGTTGGATAGTATTTAAAAATGGCTCTAGAAGAAAGGATCAGGGACGCACTCACTAAAAAGGACAATTGAAAACCGATATTTACGATATAGTACGGATTAAACAGTAGCATAGTCATGCAGGAAAAACTAATGACATCAAGGACACTACCTTTTTCCCACCATTTAATGCTTGCTAATAAAAGCATACTCATTAAAACGGAGCGAATAACTGAAGGAGAGCCTCCGGCAATTATGATATATGCTGGCAGTAAACATAACAGTAAAATTGTGGTTATTTCACGTGTCAAGCCAAAGCGAATACATAAATAGTAAAACATCCCTGTCATGAGACTTACATGCAGTCCTGATATCGCCAATAAATGTATCAATCCTAATGATTGATAGGAACTTTCTATTTCATTTGCGATATTTGTTCTTTCCCCATAGATCAATGCTTGGATAATCCCTGCGGTTGAGCCAGCAAAATAAGTATTAATATGATGGATTCCAGTATCTCTTATATTTAGAAGCATATGATTTATCGTCCACTTTTCGTTTGAAGAACAATTTTCTATTTTTATTTCATTCGCTTCAAAAATCCAATGGATTTTTTGTGTATACAAATATTGTTTATAGTTATAAGAATTGGGATTTCGTGCGACTTGGGGTTCCTTTAGACTTCCATGAAAAGTACAAACCAACCCTATTCGAACAGTAGAGCTTAGCTGCTTTCTCTCTAACTCCGTTTCGAAATAATAAACTAACAGCAGTTTTTCATCCTTTGAAGTATTTACGGTAACGGATAGCTTGTCACCATTAATATCTGGTGTTTCAACTATTTCCGCATCAATCCTTTCTGTGGTAGGGATCAAATTTGTATGATTGTTGGAGTCGATGATGGTAAAAATACACATAAAAGTAAAAAGAGTGATAATACAGAGGATAACGAGTGAATAATGGTGGCGGATCATAACAAATCCTAATAAGAGTAGGGTGAGGATTAAACTTAACCATGAAAAAGATGTATAGGGGACTAGTATTCCAAATATTGCAAAGGATGCAAGAAAAACAAGCTTTCCTCTTACATAGTCCCCATACTTATTTATCAAACTAACCAATATTTGAAAATAGTGCAGCAGTTTTCTCATGCAGCTTCTCTATTTCTCTATCATCCGCACCTGACTCTGTTATTTTTTCTATTAAATCATTAACAAATGCTAATTTCTCCTTTGATTTTAAGTCAATTACCATTTCTTGAAGAGGAACCTTCTCAATTCTTACATTTGATTTCTCAAGTAATTCTATTGCGTAAGGATGATTTTTATAATCTTCTGCATAATATACAACCTTAATCCCTGCTTGAATAATTGCTTTTGTGCATTGGAGGCATGGAAAATGAGTAACATAGATTTCCGCATTTTCTGTAGGGACTCCAAACTTGGCACATTGCAGTAATGCATTTATTTCAGCGTGAACGGTTCTTATACAGTGATTTTCGACTACATAGCAGCCCTCATCTGAACAGTGTGTACCGCCAGACACAGAGCCATTATATCCCCCTGCGATAATTCGCTTATCTCGTACAATGGTTGCCCCAACTGTTAGTCGTGTACAGGTACTTCTTAATGCAAGTAAATGGCTTTGTGCCATAAAATATTGATCCCATTTGATTCGATTCAAATTTTCCCCATCCCTTCAACAAAATCTTACAATTATTTTATCGGTTATTTGTACAAACCGTCAATTTAATTTGAGTTTGTCCCTTATTTTTTCAAAGGATTTTTCCCCGATTCCGCTAACTTCCATCAGGTCCTCAAGTTGTTTAAACGGTCCATTTTCTTCACGGAATGCAATGATCGCTGCCGCTTTTGATGGGCCGATTCCTGATAACGTTTCAAAATCTGCCTGTGCTCCTTTATTTAATGAAATCTTTCCATCGCCTTTTGGGGACAAACTGCTATCCATTTCAAAATCCTCACCAATGCGTGGAACATAAATAACCATTTCATCCTCCACTCGCTGTGCTAAATTCACCTGATTGATGTTTGCATCTTCAGTAAATCCACCCGCCATCACTATAATGTCCTTAATTCTCATCCCATCCTCGGCCTTATATACATTTTCATTATGTACCGCTCCCTTGATATCAACAAGAATTACCTTAATCTCTTCCTCTGCATCAGTCTCTTCCTCAACGTTCGGTTCAAAGAGCAAATCCTCTTCTACCTCGTAAGGTTCTGCCCTTGTTCCATGATCAAAAATATTATAAAAGACAATAAAGATAACTAGACAGACTCCACAACATATACTAAATAACTTAATCTTTTTTTCTCTAAAATTCATGGTTTGGTCTCCTTTGTTTTTTTTTACTTTAAGTAAAATCATTCATAATTTTATTCGGGAAAACATATTGTTTTAGGAGAATAGTCTGTAAAGGAGGGACGAACTTGAATATAGGGTTTATTGGTACAGGAAATATGGGGAAAATTTTAATAGAGTCCTTTGTAGAATCTCTTGCTGTTCCGCCTTCAAAATTAACGATAACAAATCGAACCATTGAAAAAGCAATAGCCATTAAGAACTACATGCCAGATATCACAGTTGTAGCAACAAATGAAGAGGTTGTAAAAGGCTCTGATTTAATTTTCATTTGTGTAAAACCTTTGGAAATTCACCCCCTTTTACACCAATTATCTCCTTGCCTAACGAGTAGTAAATGTATCGTTTCAATTACGAGTCCGATTTCTGTTGAACAGCTCGAATCAATTGTAAACTGTCAGGTCGCACGTATTATTCCAAGTATTACAAATCGCGCACTAACAGGCGTATCCTTATTTACTTTTGGAAGTAGCATTAGCAGCAGATTTAAGGATTATTTGGAATTTCTTTTTGAGCAAATTTCTGCTCCGGTTCACATAAATAACGACATTACAAGAGTCGCTTCTGATATTGTAAGCTGCGGCCCTGCGTTTTTTACTTATCTTGTGAGAAAGTTTATTAATGCAGCAGTGAAGGAAACGAAAATTACAGAGGAGCAAGCAACAATTTTAGCTAGTGAAATGATTGTCGGAATGGGAAAATTGCTTGAAAAGGAAATATATACGTTGCCCACTCTCCAGGAAAAAGTATGTGTAAAAGGTGGTGTTACTGGGGAAGGCATTAAGGCAATGGAAGAAAATATCGGTGAGTTATTTGTAGAACTTTTTAGGAGTACCCATCGAAAATTTGATGAGGATATTTACGAAGTAAATAAACAATTTAACGAGACTCCATCTCGATAAATATACCATGTTCCTTCTTAAATAGGAATACTCATTTTTTCACGACAAATAAAACGAGGGCAGACATCGTCTGCCCATCTATTTTTTTGCGGTAAATAATATCCGTTCAGAAGTCTCCTGAACTGGGTTACTAAAATCTGCAAGCACATTAACTACTTTGAAACCTATTCTCTCAAGCCAATTTTGTAAAGTCTGAATCGGAAAGGTTCGCTGTTCATGAAATTCGTCAAATCTCGTATAATCATCAGAATGTTTATTTTTTACAAAAAACGATAATTCATGTTCTACACTGTGAGGATGTTCCCCCTCAAAACAATTCCAAATAAAACTAACCTCTTCATCACTGCTCACAAATGGCCCATCCATAAAAATGGAGTCCATTTTATAAACGGAATGGACATCAAACAAGAAAAGTCCATCGTGTTCCAATAGCTTGAAAACATTTTGAAAGGTTTTCTGCACATCTTCTTCAGTACGCAAATAATTAAGTGAATCACAGAAAATCACAATCACATCAAATGGATCTAACCCCGAGATTTCCACCATATCCTGTTGGTAAAACTCAATCTTCACTCCGGCTTCCATTGCTTTGTTATTCGCGACTGCCAGCATATCCTCAGAGAGATCTACCCCAACAACCTCAAAGCCTTCTTTTGCAAGTCGAATCGCAATTTCACCTGTTCCGCATCCAATATCAAGAACACGCAGTGGATGTTTTTTATTAAAGTGCGAAACTCTCTCTTTAAAGAACAAAATCCATTGCTCATAATCCACATCACGCATTAGTTCATCGTAGATATAGGCAAATTCTCCATAGCTCATAAACTCAGCACATCTTCTATTGTTTCAGTAGGCGCATCTCCCCACAGACGTTCTAAATTATAGTAGGTACGCTCGTCTTTATGAAATATGTGAGCAATTACATCTCCAAGATCAACAAGAACCCATCTTGCTTCGTCAAAGCCCTCAAGACGCTTGATTTGAATACCATTTTCATCGGCTTTGTCTTTGATTTCGCGTGCAATTGCTTGTACTTGTTTTTCAGAATTCCCATGACAGATTAAGAAATAATCGGCAACAAGGGATAGCCCCTTCATATTTAATGCTACAATATTTTCAGCGCGCTTATCGTCAGCAGCTTGAACTGCAAATGTTAAGATGTCTCTTTCATTCACCCTAGGATTCCCCCTTTTTATTTAAGATTAATGCATTATATGTTTGCAAAGTATCAGGATAAATGGCTTGATTTTTTTTTGCCAAAAACATGATCGTGTTTCTTAATGAATAGATGAGGGCTGTGTCTAAATCCTGTTTTGCGATTTCTCTAACTTCCTCTACACCCGGAAAATGTCTACCTGGCTCGATGTAATCTGCGACAAATATAACCTTTTCAAGCAGAGTCATTCTTTCACGTCCAGATGTATGGAAACGAATTGCATCAAGGATTTCTTCATCCTGAATCCCCACCTCTGTATTAACAAGGTAGGCTCCTACCGGCGCATGCCATAGTTCTGTATTATAAAATAATAAATCCTTCGGCATATGTTGGTCGATAATGATCTGCTTCATCTCTTCCTTTGATCTAAATTTCGCATAGTCATGGAAGATGGCAGCTGTTTCGGCCTTTTTCAAATCAGCATCATATCGTTTGGCCAGGTCAATGGCTGTCTCCATAACACCTAGTGTATGCTGATAGCGATGCTCCGTTAACTGTTCTTTAACAAGTTCTAGGGCCATATCACGTTCCATATAAATGCTTCTCCTCTATATAGTTTCGTACTTTTTCAGGAACTAAATACATTGTATTTCTATTTTCCCTCAGCCTTTTTCTAATCATCGAAGAGGATATATCTAATTGAGGAACATCTACTTCAACAATTGGATATTGAGTCGGAAAAGAATATCCTGGTCTTTTCACCCCAACAAACGTAATCAAATCGATGAGTTCATCAATTTTATGCCAATGCGGCAAATATTCGACCATGTCCCCACCAATAATAAAATAAAATTTTGTATCACGATATTGTTCACGTAACAATAGAATTGTGTCGTATGTATATGAGGGTCCTTCTCTATCCAGTTCAATAAGCTGTAATTTGAATTTTGGTTGGCCTGCAATGGCTAGAGAGAGCATTTCAACCCGCTCCTCATCAGTCACATAACTTTTCCGTTCTTTGTGTGGAGGTATACGATTTGGCATAAACCAAATCTCCGATAAGTTTAGCTGTGTTAATACCTCTGAAGCAATGAACAAATGACCAATATGGGGCGGATCAAATGTACCACCTATGATTCCGATATGGTTCATTTTTTCCCTCCTAGTCGGTCGAAAATGACGCATCAAATTTCTTGCGTACTTAGCTCCGAGAACATAGTGAACAACCAGTTATGCGCTTGCGTCTACTAGTATATTCACGATGTTAATTCCTTAGCGCAAGGGTGTTAGGAAGTAATCTCAAGCAGTTGCCTCGCTTCGGTACTCGGAAGCTCGCGCCGCCTTGAACTTCGGTCCTTTTCAACCTCCTTATTTGAATGCTTATTTGTTAGCCTTTGGTAGCTCCAATTGCTTGTTTTCTTTAGACTCTTTGTATAGTACAATTGTATTTCCAATGATTTGGACCAATTCAGCTTTTGCACCATTGCTCAGCTCTTGCGCTACCGTATCACGGTCATCCTCGCAGTTTTGAAGGACACTTACCTTTAATAGTTCACGAGCTTCTAACGCATCGCTGATTTGTTTAATCATGTTGTCATTTACCCCACCTTTTCCAACCTGAAAGATTGGATCTAAATGATGAGCTTTAGATCGCAAAAAGCGTTTTTGTTTACCTGTTAGCATGTCTTACCTCCTAATAGCTTTGTAACTAGTCTTTCCATTCTGTCCGTGTCTGGAAATATTCCTGTCCATTTTTCAAATGCTAAAGCACCCTGATAAACAAACATTCCAATTCCATTTTGCGTAATTGCACCACGTTTTGCTGCTTCATGCAAGAGTTTGGTTTCAAATGGATTATAAATGATATCACTTACGATAGTTTTTGGAGCCAAATTCTCCAGTCTAAGCGGAATTTCATCAACCTTAGGATGCATACCAACTGAAGTTGTATTGATTATGACTTTATATTTACCCAGAATACTCTCTGCTTCCGCAAAAGCGAGTGCATGCGAGTCAACCGCGAATTTGCAATCGTCAATAATGGCTTTTGCCCGGTCAATCGTGCGATTTACAATATCAATTCTTTTCACACCCATAGCTGCTAATGAAATAAATATCCCTCTAGCTGCACCACCGGCTCCGATTATCAATACATTTGAAGAACACAATTCCTCATTATTGATGACGCGATTTAATGAACGGATAAATCCATTTCCGTCCGTGTTATAGCCTACTAATTTCCCATTTTCATTTACAATCGTATTCACTGCACCGATATTCTTAGTAACCTCTTCAATTTCATCTAAATAGTCGATTACCTTTAATTTATGTGGAATTGTTACGTTAATGCCTGATACCCCGAGTGCCCTTATTCCTTCAATTGCGGCTTTCACCTGGTCCTGTTCCACATGGAAAGCATGGTATCTAGCATTAAGCTTATAATGTTCAAAAATATCATTGTGCATCATCGGTGACATCGAATGTGAAATGGGACTTCCAATTACCCCATATACCTTTTCCATTTCCTCACCCATTACCATTAAGATTACTACTTTTTTGTTAAATTAATGATTTTCTTATCATAACCCCAACGCCCTTTGGAACATGAGCTACTACCTTCGTATGTGGTTCATTAATCGTTACCCAACCCAGTCCTGAGAAAACAATATCTGTTTTCGCTTCTTTGATCATGAATTCATGGGCAACCAGTGGCGGAAAATCATTTAATTCATGTTTACCAGGAGGCTGTAAGAGCTCACCCTGATGTTTCTCATATAATTCATCAGCATTTTCTAGTTTTGTGCGATGGATATTTAACAAATTTGAGAAATGACAAACGAAAGACTGTCTGCCACCACTTATAAAATCAAACCTTGCTAAGCCACCAAAAAACAAGGTTTGTGCTTCATTTAACTGAAAGACTTTCGGTTTAATTTCTTTCTTAGGTGTAATAACTTTTAAGTCTTGTTTTGATACAAAGTGTGCCATTTGGTGATGATTGATTATTCCTGGAGTATCAAATAAGGAATGCTCCTCATCAAGAGGAATATCAATAATATCTAATGTTGTACCTGGGAAGTGAGAAGTAGTGATGATGTCCTCTTTCTCTCCACTAAATTCCTTAATCAGACGATTAATGAATGTAGACTTTCCGACATTCGTACATCCTACTACGTATACATCTTTTCCAGAGCGATAATGCTCAATTGCCTCAGCTACCTCCTTGATGCCTGTACCTTTTTCTGCACTGATTAAAAAGACATCTACCGGTTTTAAGCCAAGTTCTCGAGATGATTCTTTCATCCAGTTTACTAGTTTTTTTGGTTTTACCGATTTCGGTAGCAAATCCACTTTATTACCTACTAATAGTATATTATTGTTCCCCACAAAACGATGAAGACCTGGTAACCAACTGCCATTAAAGTCGAATATATCAACAATCTTTACGATTAATGCATTAGTAGAGCCTATTCCGTGTAGGATTTTTAAAAAGTCATCATCGGTTAAGGATACATCTTGTACTTCATTATAATGCTTTAATTTAAAGCAGCGTTGGCATATGACTTTATCCTTCTCTAAAGCAGATGTTGGTGCATATCCTAATTTTGTTTCGTCAGCTGTTTGGATTTCTACTCCACAGCCAATACAGCTAATCTTCTCTTGTTCCACTCTATTTAATCCTCCCAATAAAGCATTCCACGACGCTTCATCCAAGTTAATATTCTTCTTTCGACTAGGCGGTTAAATTTTGTAAAGAAACCGTCCGTTTGGGCAACTGGAACAACAAGAATAGTATGCATGCCACTCCTGTTCCCACCAAAGACATCTGTTAGAAGTTGGTCACCGATTACAACAACCTCCTCCTTTTGTAGACCCATTTCCTTTACTGCGCGCTTAAAAGCACGTACTAATGGTTTTCTCGCCTCAAAAATAAATGGAATACCTAGTGGATCTGCAAATTCTTTTACCCGTTTTTCATTATTATTTGAGACAATTGTGACGGTAATACCTTGCTCCTTAATTTCCTTAAACCATTCAACAAGTTCTGGAGTTGCACTTGGGCGATCCCATTCTACCAACGTATTATCTAAATCGGTAATGACACCTTTGATGCCTAGTTCTTTTAATTTGCTTGGTGAAACCTCAAAAACTGATTTCACATGTTCATTTGGTAAAAAAACATTTAACAATTTGTTACACCTCTCTCGGACTACCCTTTTTATACCCATCCTATCATAACGAATTAATATGATTTCCACAAAGCAAAAAGATGACAAAATGCATGATAATCTTTCATTTTTTATACAAAAAATAAAAAGTTTTCGACAAAAGTCAGTAAATTTCAACACCTGTGGATAATCTTATACACATTTTACACAGCGATATACATAGATTTCCAAATTTTATAAACAAAATACCCACAGGTTATCCACTATTTCCTGTGGATAACAGAACGGTTGTTCTATTATTTTTTTCGTGATAGAGTAATTTTAACAACAACGAATAACATAATAGTATATGCAACATGAGAAACTTTAGAACATATTACATGTAATTAATTTAGGAGGTGAATGGCCAACTATTGGCAGTTGATATGAAAAAATTATCAGATGACTTGTTAGTTGAATCTTATTTTAAAGCAATAAAATTAAAGCTAAGTCCTGATTTTATTCACCTTATTGAAACTGAAATTATGCGCAGATCATTGGGACATAAAATTAAAAATATATCATAATTCATTTAATTAAAGAGCCATTTAACGGCTCTTTTTTTCTTTATCATTAATTATCCCTAATACTTCACCTACTTTAATATCCGTCAAAGCATTAATTTTAGGGTTAAGCATAAAACTGTCTTTTTCAAATAACAATATGACGGTTGAGCCAAATGAAAAGTACGCAATTTCTTCCCCTTTTTCCACAGTATCACTTGTATATGTAGTTTCTATACTATTTACAAACATTGCACCTACCTTAACCATTGCAACATATGTATCTTTGCCCTTTATTTCTGTGATTTTTCTAAAATTCTTGGATAAAGGATCTCTACCATATTTTAACCCCAGTCGATTAACCGGATACGATTTCCGGCCTAATGCCCATTGTTTCGTAACGACCCCAGTTATTGGACTATGAATTCGGTGATAGTGGCTTGGGCTTAAATAAAGAATAAGGAAGGTACCACCTATGTATTTTGAAAGGGACTCTTCATCACCTAGCATTTCGGCAACCTGGTAGTGTTTACCCTTTACAATCATTTCTTTTGAAGCGGTAATAATCCCCGTTTCTTCAATGACAGCATCAACAGGACTAATAACCGTATTTTCGGTCTGATCGATTTCCCTACTTCCTTTTCTAAGCCGTCTTACAAAAAGGTCATGTAGGGTTGAGAACTCTGTCAAGTTTTTTTCCATTTCGGCTTGGTTAATATTGTATATTTTCGCATAACTCGGAATAAGTATAGCACTAACTCTTGATTGTGAAAATTTTTTTAAAATCGCCGATGAAAAACGATGATTTGTTAATTCTATAAAAAAGCGATAAAGCCATTTTTGCAAACCCAATTCCTCCTAGGATGTAACAATTCTCTTTACAAAAGCAAAATGGAACGAATAAAATAAGATTAATAAAGTAATACTATACCATTTTATTGATTTTTGGTCCTTTTTACAAAGACTTTTCCAAGAAAGGAGTGATGAGATGTTTTTATTAGATTATTTAGATTCAACTTTAAAAAAGCTTAAAGCACACACCGCTAATATTCTTACTTTAATTAACTTAAGCTTAGGTGGTTTTTCAATATTATTTATTCTTAAAAACGAATTAAATTTAGGATTATTATTGATCTTTTTAGCCGCTCTTGCTGATCGATTTGATGGAATGGTAGCAAGAAAATTTCAAATTGAATCAGAGCTTGGAAAACAGCTTGACTCGATGTGTGATATTATTTCATTTGGAGTCGCACCTGCACTTTTATTATACCAAGGAATTATTCATGAATTCGGAGCACCGGGAATGTTTTTCACCGTTTTTTATATCGGATGCGGCGCATTTCGATTAGCAAAATTTAATATTAGCGACAATAAAGGCTTCTTCATTGGCTTACCAATTACAGCTGCAGGCTGTCTTTTGACATTAAGCTTCTTAGCAATCCCTTATGTTTCTCCTCAATTTTTTATTTACCTCATGATTATCCTGTCCTTCCTGATGGTTGGTACATTTAAATTAAGGAAAGTTTAATTCAAATCCAAAAACACCTATCCACTTTTAACAGCAGATAGGTGTTTTTTCTTTTCTGGCTCCAGGCACCAAAGGATTCTATTGCCTAAGGCCATGCAGATTTTGCTTTTCTAATTACTTGGTCAGTTCTAAAAATTCCTCGACATCTTTTATCGAAAGTTTTACTGCTTTTTCCCAGAAGTCGCGCTTCGTCAAATCAACACCTAAGTGCTTTGCAGCAAGGTCTTCTACTTTCATGCTTGCTGTATCCTTTAACAGTGCAATGTACTTCTCTTCATAATCTGTTCCCTCTTCTAATGCCTTTGCATAAATACCTAAAGAGAATAAATAGCCAAATGTATATGGGAAGTTATAAAAAGGTACTCCAGTTATATAGAAATGCATTTTTGACGCCCAGAATTGTGGATGGTATTCCTCTAGTGCGCCACAGTATGCTTCCTTCTGCGCTTCAAGCATAAGTTCATTAAGACGATCTGTGCTTACAATACCCTGTTTGCGTTCTTCATAGAATCTTGTTTCAAATAAGAACCGAGCATGAATATTCATATAAAACGCAACACTTCTCTGGATTTTATCCTCTAGAAGAGCGAGCTTTTCATCTTCTGATTTTGCATTTTTTACAGATGCATCCGCGACAATCATTTCTGCGAACGTGGATGCAGTTTCTGCAACGTTCATTGCATAACTACGATTTAACGTGTGAACCCCTGCCATAGCATGCTGATGAAATGCATGGCCCAGCTCATGGGCAAGCGTTGATACATTAGATGGTGTTCCTGAGAACGTCATAAAGATTCTAGATTGATTGCTTTCAGGGAAACTTGTGCAAAACCCGCCTGGTCGTTTACCAGGACGATCTTCAGCTTCAATCCAGCTATCTTCAAATGCTTTTTGGGTAAATTCAGTAAGCTCAGATCCAAACTTACTAAATTGGTCTAATATAAATTCGGCACCTTCTTGATAGGAGACCTTTGATTCAGTTTGTCCTACTGGTGCATCCAAATCATACCAACTAAGTTTATTTAGACCTAATACCTTTGCTTTACGGTTCAAATACTCAACAAATGGAGCTTTGTATTCCGTAATAACGGACCACATGGTTTCAAGCGTTTCCTTAGACATTCTGTTTATATCTAACGGTTCTTGGAGAACATTTTCCCACCCTCGTGCTTTATACACATTTAAACGGAACCCGCCAAGATGATTCAACGACTCACCAATATAATCTGAATGTTCAGCCCAAGCTTTTTCCCATTGCTCAAACATCGTCTTGCGGACATTACGGTCAGAGCTTGAAAATTTGTTAAATGCTTGTCCAACAGAAAGTTGTTTTTCTTCTCCATTTTCCTTAAATGGAACTTTGATGTTTCCAACTACCATATTATAAAGCTGTCCCCAAGCGTGATATCCATCAACACCTAAGGCATTAATAAGATTTTCTTGCTCAAGTGATAGCTTTTCTTTTGCTCTCATTCTTCTTTCTTCTAATACATACGATAGCTCATTTAATGGCTCCTCTGATAAAAGCTTATTCCAAACTGATTCCTCAATTGCAACCAGCTTTTGATCAAAAGCAGTAAGTACCGATTGAAGTTGTGCACTTAACTGTGTTGTTTTTCCTTGTAAAAGAGTAGCGCCACGATCTGTAGTATCTTGTGCTGTCAAGCAGCTAACAAAGGCACCTGCTTGGCGAAGCTTTTTAAAAGATGATTGGAAAGCATTTAGTATGTTTAATAATTCTTCTTTATCTTTCTCATTTGTTGGTACTTGAAAAGCGTCAACTAAAGCATCGAATTCTGAAAGTTCCTTATGTAGCGCTTCCAAGAAGGAGTGAAATGCAGGTGAACTGCTTCCCCCTTCGAAAAAGACGTCTAAATCCCATTTTAGTTCATATGTACTCGTGCTCATATTTGTTTCTCCCTTCTAATTACTTAGTCTCCCTAAATAATTTATATGATTCATTATAAATGGATTTTTAAAAAATTTCTATCATTTCGGGAAGTTTTTGACTTTCTCACCTTTTTACATACCTTGAATGAAATTTTACCTTTGGTGGTAAACTTAGGAAAAACCCGGAGTTGTTTGTAATGAAGAAGAAATTAATTCAAAACTATATAGAAAAGTTTAAAGACACTAAACTGGACCCCGAACAATATCCGGAAGAATCTGCTACTGAAGATATTCAAATAAAAAAGCAGGAAATTGACTTAGACCTGCAAATAAATATTTCAATATTAAAAAAGATATATTCGGTCCCGGAAAACAATGATGTAAAAATCCATAATTTTACGATTGGTGGGCTAAATAAATAAGCAGCTGTATTATTTATTTCAACTATCACTGATATAAAAATGATTAGTAATCATATTCTAGAACCTTTGCTTAACAATCAAAGTCCATCTAAGGAAATACAGGACCTTATAGAAGTCCAATCATTTTCAAAAGTAAACAAAGTTCAAGATATTGTTATCGGTGCAAATCAAGGGAATGCAGTATTACTAATTGATGGTAAACCACATTCATTTATCATCGGTACCTCTGATTTTCAAAGTAGATCCGTTGAAAAAGCCGAAAATGAAGTTGTCATTAAGGGCCCAAAGGAAGCTTTTAACGAAAAGGTAGATACAAATATATCACTAATTCGAAAAAAGATTAGAAGTGAAAACTTAATCGTAGAGCAATCTACTATATCCAAACGATCTAATAATGAACTTTATATTCTATATATCAAGGATCTCGCCAACGACAAAATGGTCAAAAATATAAAAGAGAGAGTAAATTCATTGGATGTCGATGCAATCCAAAACCTTTCACTTTTAGAACAATATATTGAAGAAAGACCGAAATCAATCTTCCCTAGTCTCTTGTATACTGAAAGACCTGATCGTGCGTCTTCATTCTTAGAAGACGGATATATCGTGTTATTAATGAATAACTCACCTGCTGCATTAATATTGCCGACAACATTTTGGTCTTTTATTCATAACCCTGAAGATCATTATTTACGATTTATTTATGGTAATTTCATCCGAGTATTACGTGTATGTGCATTGTTTATTACTCTTTTCGCATCAGCTATTTATGTATCAGTAACGAATTACCATTCAGAAATGGTCCCCACTGATCTTTTATTAGCTATATCTGCAACTCGTGAAAAAGTTCCTTTCCCTGCACTTGTAGAAATATTAATGATGGAAATAGCTTTCGAACTTATTCGAGAAGCAGGACTTCGAGTCCCTAATCCTATCGGACCGACAATTGGGATTGTTGGGGCACTTATTTTAGGTCAGGCAGCTGTACAGGCGAACATTGTTAGCCCCATTGTAGTTATTGTTGTAGCTTTAGGTGGTCTTTGTTCATTTACACTAAGTGATGTAAGCATGAATTTTGCGATAAGAATTATACGTTTCATTATTATTCTTTCTGCTGGCCTATTTGGTATTTTTGGTATGACTGCTTTGTTTACTGTTGGGATGTTTTATATGGTTTCCTTAAAATCTTTTGGTGTTCCGTACTTATCTCCAATGTCACCAAAATACCTTTCATCTAAGGATACAATCATCAGACAGATTTTAAAGAGTGAAAGAATTCGTCCAGGTTATCTAAAGCCAAAAGACGTCATAAAAAAAGCTGAGGAATAAAAAATGGAGCAATCTAAAGGTAAAATTGGAATAAGAGAATTTGTTGCTATGGTAATCTTGGTTGTTGGTGTAAAGCTTTCTGATGATACCCCAGCCATTTTCGTAAACTATCTTAGTAACGCCTTATGGATGGCACCTATTATTATTGGGTTATTTTCTATTATTCCAATTTTTTTAACATTAAAAGTCATAACAGCCTACAAAAATAAAAATTTACATGACGTTATTATTCATCTATTTGGAAAATTTTTAGGAACCTTTCTTTCCTGTATTCTGGTCCTTTCGGGTCTTACTGGGCTCACTTTGGACTCTGCCATTTATGTTGATATTATTGGAACAATGTATTTTACAGAGACACCTATCTTAATCATTTATACTGTGCTAATGGCTGTTTGTGCTTATGGCGCAAACAAGGGCCTTGAACATATTGGAAGTGTTTCATGGCTAGTACTTTTCTATATAAAATTTTCACTGCTCATCGCCTTAATTTTATCGCTAAAAGAAAGTAGCTCTTCTTTCTTGTTTCCATTTTTCGGACCAGGGATTGTAGAAGTAGTAAAAAAGAGTACAACCCATGTATCTATTTTTGTAGAATTCTTTTATTTAGGATTAATTGCTCCCTACCTTGTATCAGCAAAAGCCTATAAAAAAGGAACCTGGATTGCATTTTCTATTGTGATTATTGAGATTACTATTTCATTTATCATCTATTTACTTGTTTTCGATTATGAGGGATTAAAAATGATTGATTATCCTTATCAAGAATTAATACGCTTAATTAGGGTAGGATTTTTAACAAATATTGAAACTTTTTTCTTTCCATTTTGGATAATTGCCTCATTTATTCGTTTTACAGTCTATTTATATTTAATTGCCATATTTATCGGGGGTATATGTAATATTAAAAATTTTGAATATCTAACACCCATTATAGCAACAATCGTTGTTATTTTCGGGATTGCACCAGAGGCGCCTACCTTCACAATCTTTAAGATAAGAGAAAATCTGATTAACATTCTGAGCCCTATGTTTCTTTTGCTTCCTTGTGTCATGTGGATAGTTGCAAAATTTAAAGGGGATTTGAAACATGAAAAAACAAGCCAAAAAAATTAGGCCATTCTTAATACTATTTATTTTATTTATGTTAGTCGGCTGCTGGGATATGGAGGAGATTGATCAAAGAGCTTATGTCCTTGGAATTGGTCTTGATAAATCAGATGTAAAAGGATTTATAGAAATCACTTATCTAATATCTAATCCAGAAGCTGGTTCAACGCAAGAAGGTGGAGGCTCAAGTGAACCAACACATGAAACAATTACATTCAATGCTTCAGATTTTATTCAATCACAAAATATCGCTAACGCTGTTATAGCGAAAGCTATTACATACGACATTTTAGACTTCTTTATTGTTTCAGAGGAGCTTGCAAAAGATAAGGATTTTGTTCGCTGGATGTATGATGCAACCAAGGACCGTGAAATTAGACGTGATTCAAAAATCATAGTTACGAAGGAAGAGGCAAAGACTTTTATTGATCAAAACAAACCAAAGCTTGAAACAAGAAGACACGAATATTTTGAGACAATGTTCGTCCATGCAACCGAAATTGGATTTATTCCAAATTCTAAGATACACAATTTTTTTAGAATAACCGAAGCAGATGCAGATCTATTTATTTCTGCCTATGCAACAACTGAGCAAGACAAAGTGACTGCCAAAAAAAACATGGATGCAAACTTCATAGCTGGAAACTTACATGTAACTGGTGATACTAACCCTGCCCAATTTCTTGGTTCTGCAGTCTTTAAAGAGGGACAAATGATTGGAAAATTATCAGTGGAGGAGACAAGGTTAACTCAATTGCTTAACAAAGAGGCAACTAACCCTAGCTTTTTGGTTTCTTTCCCAGATCCTTTTAAGAAAAATTATTATATTACATCACGCTTTATTCAAATAAACTCCCCTCAAATAACTATGGATGTATCAAAGCAAGCACCAAAAATCAAGGTGAATCTACCTCTCCAAGCAAAAATATTAACTGACCATAGTATGGTGAGTTATGCAGATAATGAGCAAAAAAGGAGCGAATTAAAGGATCACATCAAAAAAGGTTTTGAGCAAAGAATTAATAATCTGCTTAAACGTACGCAGGAGGAATTCAAAGCTGACCTCTTTGGTTTTTCCCTAGAAGCTAGGAAACAGTTCTTAACTATCCCAGAATGGGAGGATTATGATTGGATGAAATCCTATCCTGAAGCAGATATTAGCGTTAATGTCGATATCACTTTTTCTGAATTTGGGCGTCAGTCGGAATTACCAAGTTATGAAAGGATAAGAGATTAAGGTATGAATGCATTTATTTATTTGATGATGACTATTACCACTCTCTATGCAGTCGGGTTTTCCATTTCTCTTTGGAAAGATAAAAATAAACCTGGTTCCATCGTTGTTTTTGGATTAGCTTTAATTATTGCAATCGCACCATTTTTTACTATTATAAAGTAACTCGAAATATTTTAGGGCTGTTGGAGTATAAAAGATCGTCTTTTGTACTATCATCAGCTTTTTTACATTGGACAGACACAAGGAAGCATCTTTCCACATAACATTAAGTAAATGGGCAAACGCCTAGGGTAGTAGTGTAATGGATATGGATACATACACTACGATATATGTGGAGGTGAGCGAATGTCTGGACTTTTAGCAGCATTAGGTTATTTTGTAAAAGAATTATTATTTTTAGTATCCTATGTTAAGAACAATGCTTTTCCTCAACCGTTATCTTCTTCTGAAGAGAAGAAATACTTACAATTGTTGGCCGAGGGAAATGAACATGCTCGGAATGTGTTAATTGAACATAATCTACGGCTAGTCGCTCATATAGTAAAAAAATTCGAAAACACAGGTGAGGACACAGAGGATCTCATATCAATTGGGACTATCGGTTTGATTAAGGCAATCGAAAGCTATTCACAAGGAAAAGGAACGAAACTTGCAACGTATGCCGCGCGTTGTATAGAAAATGAGATTTTAATGCATTTGCGAGCCCTAAAAAAGACAAAAAAGGATGTATCTCTTCATGATCCAATCGGCCAGGATAAAGAAGGAAATGAAATTAGTCTAATTGATGTGTTAAAATCTGAAACGGAAGATGTGATTGAAACCATCCAATTAAATATGGAGCTTGAGAAGATTAAAGAATACATTGATGTCCTTGATGACCGGGAAAAGGAAGTAATTGTGGGCAGGTTCGGACTTGATTTAAAGAAGGAAAAAACCCAGCGTGAAATTGCTAAAGAACTTGGTATCTCAAGAAGCTATGTATCGCGGATTGAAAAGCGTGCATTAATGAAAATGTTCCATGAATTTTATCGCGCAGAAAAAGAAAAAAGAAGGACATAAAGTATAAGTGGACTGCAGGCTATGCAGTCCACTTTTTTTCTAATTTTTTATAATTCTACACTTACCTCTGTTCCAATAACAATGGCAATAACAGCTGTAATAACAACTCCCATAACGATCATAAACATAATTATCAACCTCCATAAAGGATGTACTTCTTACTTTTACTTTATCACTTAGGAACTGTGTAAACGTTATCCACTTTTGAACATTGTGTTAAAGAAATTTGACAAAATTAAGTCGGCAAAAAGGAGCGCCTCTTATGGCGCTCCTTTCAATTTATTGTTTATCTTTCTTTGAAAATAAAATGGTAAAAATCAGCACATGTACCGAAAGCATTCGAAACTCCTCCTATGATTTTAGTACGTTAGGTGGAATCCTTCTCCACAGATAACCAAGCTATAATCGGAAAATTTCTCATTAACATTTTCAACATTCCCCTTTCCTTTTCTTATTTTTGGTTGATTAAAATAAGCGTATCATTGAATATTGGCGTTCCTTCATTTCTTCCATATGTTTATTGACTTTTTCTTCATGTACATATTCCTCGATAGACTTTTCACGTTTTGAAATCGAGATTGTTAAGAAAAATAGATTGATGGTCATTATTGGCTCACCTCCTTTGTTCGTTAGCTTTACATTTAAAAACTTGTGCAGGAAAAATTGACACAAAAAGGCCACAGGTATACGAGTCCTGTGGCGTTAAGGCCATAATAAAGCCACAGGCATACTATTCCACCTGTGGCATGATTAACGTATCAATAAAATTAAAAATTAATCACCGGTTTGGTCGAATAGATTGTTTCATATGAAGTTGTAATATTTGTCATCGTCACTTTTACTTTCATCATTTTACTCGACCTCCTTTTGTCATTAATTTTTTCCTACTGTGGTAATTATAACCAATTAAGGTGCACATGTAAACACTTTTTTTGCAAAAAAATTCCTTCACCAAAAATTCAGGTGAAGGACTATTATTCTTCGAGTCGTTTTTTATATTTAATCACTAAAATAAAAAATGTAAATGACAAGCTTAAGAGAATGAGTGTAGAACCCATCATTGTATATAGTTGAAACGGAGAACGTCCCTCCGGAATGATAACGCCGATATATAAAAATACACTTAATACAAGAAGGATGTAACCGAAGTTTGTGTAGTCTTTGACTTTAGTACGCAGGTTCTTCATTTGTTTACTTTGTTCCATCATGTATCCACCTACCAATTTATTAAACTTCTACCCTATAATATCATAGCTTGATAGGTTGTTACGGATGTAAATATTAGCAGTTTGAATCACTGAAAAAAACCTCTAACCCATAAAAGGGCCAGAGGTTTATAATTTTTATCGCAAGCCTTGTTCGAGGTCTTCGATTAAGTCTTCAACATCTTCTAAACCAACAGAAATACGTACTAGCCCATCTCCAATGCCTAGTTCCGCACGGCGATCTGCTGGGATGGAGGCATGGGTCATTTTAGCTGGCACAGAAATCAAGCTTTCGACTGCACCTAAACTTTCCGCTAAGGTAAAGTATTTAACTTTACTTAATAGCTTATCTGCATTTTCTTCACTGCCAACATCAAAGGAAACCATTCCACCAAATCCTTTTGCTTGTTCTTTAGCAATGGCGTGATTTGGATGGGATTCAATCCCTGGATAATATACTTTATTAACCGCTGGATGGTTTTGAAGAAACTCAACTATTTTCTTCGTATTTTCCTCATGCTCTTCCATCCTTATTCCAAGTGTACGAATTCCACGAATTAATAACCAGGAATCCTGAGGACCAAGAACCCCTCCAGTTGAGTTTTGAACGAAATGTAATTCTTCACCCAGCTTAGCAGAGTTAACAACCGCAAGACCAGCTACTACATCGCTATGACCACCAATATATTTGGTAGCACTGTGTAAAACAATATCAGCACCAAGTGCAATTGGTGTTTGCCAATACGGTGTGCTAAACGTGTTATCAACGATAGTTAAGAGGTTATGTTTCTTTGCAATTGCTGAAGCCCCTTTAATATCGGTAATTTTTAATAAAGGATTTGTTGGAGATTCGATATAAATCGCTTTAGTATTTTCACGAATTTCACCTTCAATATTGTCCAGATTACTCGAATCAACAAAGGTTGAATCAATACCTAGTCGGTTAAGAACCTTTGTCATTATGCGATATGTTCCACCGTATACATCGTCTGTTAAAATGACATGGTCCCCGCTGTTAAATAACATCATTACGGCTGTAATCGCAGCCATACCAGAGCCAAATGCAAACCCTCTTTCTCCACCTTCAATATCCTTAATTAATTCTTCTAGTGCATGTCTGGTTGGATTTCCAGTTCTTGAATATTCAAAGCCTTTATGGCCTCCAATTCCTTCTTGTTTATATGTGCTAACCTGGTAGATAGGCGTATTAACCGCACCTGTCTGTGGATCCTCGCCAACTCCTCCATGAATAAGCATCGTTTTACGTTTCATCTTTAAATCCCACCTTGATATATTTTTTTACTTAAATAGCGTTCACTACTATCAGGAAAAATGACTAGAATATGTGATCCTGGCAGTGCCTTTTCTGACTCTACAAGAGCAGCATGAAGGGCTGCACCTGAAGAACTGCCGACAAGAAGCCCCTCCGAACGTGCTATTTCTTTCACTCGTCGGAACGCATCTTCATCAGATACAGTATGAATCGAGTCAAAATAGGATGTATCCATATAGCCTGGAAGAAATTCCATTCCAATTCCTTCTGTTTTATGTGGGCCTGATTCACCACCATTTAAGATTGAGCCCTCTGGTTCAACGATAACGGTCTTTATTGACTGTTTCTTTTCCTTTAAATACTTCGCAGTCCCCATAAAAGTACCACCAGTACCTGCTCCCGCTACGAAAATATCTATTTGTCCCTCAAGCTGTTGCCAAATCTCCGGTCCAATTGTTTTATAGTAGGTTTCAGGGTTCGCTGGGTTTGCGAATTGCTGTGGACAATAGGAATTTGGAATTTCATTAAGAAGCTCTTTTGCCTTTTCAATCGCACCAGTCATACCTGCCTCTGTTGGAGTATTGACGATAGTGGCCCCTAACGCCTTCATCAACTCTTGTTTTTCAACTGAAAACTTTTCAGGAACACAAAGAATCACATTTACATTACGATCGATTGCAGCAAGTGCAAGTCCAATCCCAGTATTGCCGGCAGTAGGCTCAATAATCGTTCCTCCTTCAGTTATCTGACCTGTAGCAAAGGCTTCTTGAAGAAGTTCAACTCCTAAACGATCTTTTATACTCCCGCCCGGATTAAAGAATTCGAGCTTTGCAAAAAGACGAACACCATTAGTTAATGGAAATTTCGTAATCTCAACAATCGGGGTATTTCCGATAAGCCCGTGAACATTTTGATACACTTGCATGTTAATTCACTCCGTTTTAATCAAATTCGCCTTGGCGAATTCCCGCCCAGATTTTAGGTCCACAGGAAAGTGGGTCATATAGACGTTGCCACAGGAAGTGGCGTTTTTAGTCTTTGATCTTACTGATTGATAATCTTCCATTGAAAATCTGTGGCATCCGCCAGGGCATAACTTTATTCAGCCTGTTACTGACTCTATTCAAAATATTGTAAAAATCATTATGGAATCAATTACTTTCAAAGGTCTAAGGTATCCTGAATAAAGTTATAAAGACTTATTAATCTGTTCTACTATTTTTTCAACCACGTTTGATGAATGTGCTGCTGCCGTTTGGAGGAATTGTTCAAACGATACATCAGACTCTTTACCTGCGATATCCGATAAAGCACGGATTACTACAAATGGTACTTTAAATTGGTGGCAAACTTGCGCTACAGCCGCTGCTTCCATCTCTACAGCATATAGATCACCAAACTTTTGACTTACAAATGAAACTCGCTCTGGATCATTCATGAAGGAGTCACCTGTTGCAATCAATCCTGTCACAACCTGTATATCTGTGATTCCTTCCGCACTTTTTTCAGCTAATTCGATTAGCTTTTCATCTGCTTTAAATGCAGCAGGCAATCCAGGAACTTGCCCATATTCATAGTTAAAAGCAGTTACATCCACATCATGATGTCTTACCTCTGAAGAAATGACAATATCTCCTACATTAAGCGTTTTTAAATGACCACCTGCAGAGCCTGTATTTACAACATAATCTGGTTTAAATTGCTGTAATAAGATAGTTGTAGATATAGCTGCATTAACTTTCCCAATTCCTGATTTTAATAAAATAACATCATACCCATTCAGCGTCCCGGTATAAAAAACACTTTCAGCAACTTTGGTTTCCTGTCTATTCTCAATTTTCTCTCTTAAAATTGCTACTTCTTCATCCATTGCTCCGATAATTGCTATCTTCATTAGTACGTATCACCTTTCGTATTTACTGTTTCGTTGCCTCCATGACCCATACAAAATGATTAAAACGTGTAAAATCAACAGTAAAGCCATTTTGCTCTGCAATTTCACGTAATACAGGAATAGTTGTGTAATATTCCGTCTCTAGATCTTTTGCAAGGTTATGAAAGCCATTTTGTTTTGCGGAATGAATCGTCATTGTATATTCTTGTTTATTCTCAAACATTGTATCCGCAAACACTATTTTACCACCTTTTTCAAGCAAGTTGCTATATTGTGAAATAGCTTGTTTTTTCTCGGTGTCAGTTAAGTGGTGAAATGCATACGTACTTACAATAGTATCAATCTGAGCAGCTGGCTTATTGAAAACAATAAAGTCTCCATCTTCTATTTCAAAAGCAAAGTTATGAAGCTTTTCTAATGCGATTTCCCGCATCGGCTTTGATGGTTCCACTCCATACACTTTTTTATTATCGTTAAGTAATTTTTGAGTGAGATTTCCTGTGCCAACACCAAACTCCAAAACAGCATGGCCAGATTTTTGTACAACATCATTTAAAATGTCATCATATCGTGAAAACACTTCTTTATATTCCACATCATGACCGGTCACAGTTGAATCATAGGATTCCGCCCAACCTTCAAAAACATCTAAAAATTCTCGTCCCATTTTTCTCACTCTCCGCAATTGATTATTATTCCTATAAGTATAGTATGAATTAAACAATGAATTGTTCTAAATTTAACATATTATACTGCTATTATCAATTATTAGTTGAGAAAACGGCACAAAAAAACGCAGGAATATCCTGCGTTTACTTAATCTTCATCCTCATCTGGTTCGTTTTCGTCTTCATCAGGTTCTGAAGTTTTATAGTTTTTATAAGTTTCACTGTCATTTTCTTTTAATTCTTCAATTTTAGTTGGTTTCCAGCCTTCGTTAGGAACCCAATCTAAATATACTTTAAGTACTTGTTTTGTTGTTTTTGATGAAACCGTAGCAGTTATCGAATTTCCACCATTTCTGCCAAGCCACCACACAACCATATCTGAGCGGTCAAAGCCAGTGGCATAGCTTGTAGCCATTTCCATTTCATTTCGGTCAACTGAATCAGGAGCGAAGTTCGTTGTATGTGGTTCTGCTTGTTCAGTACCGACAGGCTTCCAAGCAGAATTAACGATTGTTTTCACAATATTTGATTCAGGATCACCTTCTGTAATCACTTCAGATTCTTCCGATTCTGTTGTTTTTTGCTCTTCATTTTCTTCAGGCGATTCTTCTTTGGTGTCTTCTTTCGTTTGTTCATTTGTTTCGCCAGAAGTTTTCTCTGCTTCATTCTCTTTGTTGTCTGAAGGATCTGGAGCAGCTTTTCCATTATCATTTGACGGTTGGTTTGTCTGTTTGGAAGCTACTGAATCATCAACATTTTTATCACCAAAAATTAACTTTCCTCCAAAAAAGACGATCATAACAACCACAAGGACAATTAAAATATTTAAAATTCGATTTACCTTTTTTCTTTTCGCTCTTCTTTCAGATCGAGGCCCTTCATTCAGTTTGTTTATCTCATACCCCATATAATAGTACCTCCTAAAAACGACTATTAATCAGTAAACTATCTTCTTATTCTAGCATGTGTGAAAGAAAGGTTGAAGACATTTCTTTATCAGTCGCTTTGATTGGTACCTTTTTCCTGTTCCAATTGATATATCCCTTGTACAATTTCATAAAAAACAGTATTGGTTACAGATTTTGATCCTGGCTGTTCTAAATCGACGACGACAAGCGCGTACTTTGGTTTTTCAAATGGAAAATAACCTGCAAACCATTTATTTACAAGGACTGCATCACCTTGTTTTTTTCCTGTCTCAGCAGTACCAGATTTTCCGGCTACAGTATAGGGAAGTTGTGCGAACCTTTGTCCCGTTCCGGATAAAACCACTCCCCTTAATAATTCTTGAAGTTTACTTGCCGTATAAGGAGCGATTTTTGGTCCGTCCATATCCTGTTTCGAAAATGAGAATAGAGTTGTTCCGTTTTTATATAATACATCACTAACTGTACGAACTTCCTTTTTGGATCCGCCACGAGCAATAGTTGCCATCATATTTGCAATTCCCAATGGAGTTACTCTAACATCCTTTTGGCCAATTGCTGTTTGCGCAACTGCTTTTGCTACTTTTTTGTCACGTTCATCCGTCCAAATTCGACCATTGTATTCATTTGGTAGCTGCTTAAAATCTTGAAATCGGAATACATCCCCATTCCAACCAACTGGTCCAAGTAAACCAAGCATTTCTGAATACTGTTCAATAACGTTTTGGTCTTTTTGTATTAATTCTTGCGCGAGCTTAGCAAAGGTGAAATTACAGCTTTTTGCAAAGCTATCCTGAAAGTTCAGCATACCATGTGGGTATTCGGCTCGCCCTTCTCCGTACAAATCTTGGTCACAATTAAACATTCGATCGTTTGAGATTTGTTGATTTTCAATTGTAGCTGCGGCTATGACTGTCTTAAATACAGAACCAGGGAATTGTGGCATAATCATTTGATTTTCTGCAGAACCATCCCTAAATGGGTTTGATGAATTTATATCTGGTTTGCTCACCATAGCAAGTAAATCGTTAGATTCAATATCAAGAAGAACAATTCCACCCTTTTTCAAATCATGCTTATCAAGTATCTCTTCTGTTAACATCTGGAGGTCTCGATCAAGTGTTGTCTGAATAGCAACTGGATAATAAGGATTTGCAGGTGCTGTGTACTTTACATCAATACCGAATAAAGGTCCTCCATCGCCTGCTACGTGATATAAAAGCTTCGCTTCTCCTTCTGGTAATAAAAATTCATCAAACGTAGATTGTAAACCAGTGATACCTAGCTTTGTATTTTTCGGTAAATAGTTTTTCTCTGGATAACGTTTTTCAAACAACTCTCTGTTTTCCCGGATTAAACCGATTAAGTGTTCGGCGATTTCACTATCGAGTTCATATTGACGATGGACAGCAAATACACCAGGAATTTGGAGGTTATTGATATTATTCATTTGCGTTTCCGTTAATTCTATGGGTCTTTCTCCACCTACAATAACCGGTTTTTTCGCTTCATGGATTTCATTTTTTAGTTTTGAAGCAGGAATATTTACAATATCCGCCACTTCTTCAACTGGCCATTCAACGTTTTTTAAAAAAGGAAACAACACGAGTGTAGGATAATATTCATGAGTTAACGCCTTTTTATTTCGGTCAATAAATCTACCACGGCCTTGATCAATAACAAGTTCTTGAGTTCGTTGCGATACACTTGCCTCAATTAAATTCACATCTCGATCCGTAAATGATTCTGTACTTACTAGCTGTAATTGTATAAGCCTGCCCATTAATCCAGCTAAGCCTAACAGAATGAATATCAGAATTAGTACTGCTCGTCTTTTAATAGCCATAGAAAAAACACCTCGTCTACAGTTTCGACGAGGTGTCACACTATTTATACATATTAAAATGTTATAAAAAGTCCTAGTGCAATGTCAATACTAGTCAATCTTAGTGATTTCGACAAGCATTTCTCCACCTGGAGTTTGAACAGTTACCTTATCACCAACATGTTTACCTAAAAGGCTTTTGGCAATTGGAGAGTCATTTGAGATTTTTCCTTCAAATGGGTCTGCTTCTGCACTTCCTACAATTGTATATGTTTCTTCTTCACCATCTGGAAGTTCAATAAACGTCACAGATTTTCCTAGTGAAACACGGCCAGCACTGTCAGCGTCTTCTTCAATAATCTTTGCATTACGGATCATATTTTCAATTGTTGTAATACGTCCTTCAACAAATGCTTGTTCATCTTTCGCAGAGTCATACTCTGAGTTCTCTGAAAGATCCCCAAAGCTTCTTGCAATTTTAATGCGCTCAACTACTTCTTTGCGCTTAACTGTCTTTAAATGCTCTAATTCCTGCTCTAATTTTTGCTTTCCTTCTAATGTCATAGGAAATACTTTCTCTACCATAATCCCTTCACTCCTTGTAGTCGTTACAATCCCCCTGTGATTGCTTTTAAGTTAAAATATGTAGTACGATTTGTTTCTTTATTGTATGTAGGGAAAGGAATGGTAGAAAATTACCACCATTCCTTTCCTTATTGATTGTACTATCATAACACCTTTTTCTCTGTTATGTTATTACAAAATCACTTTTTGTTCAAGAATTGTTTGAATTTTTGTTACCATTAGGTCTATTGCAACGTGATTTTGTCCACCTTCGGGGATGATAATGTCTGCATATCTCTTCGTTGGTTCAATGAATTGATTATGCATCGGACGAACCACTGTTTCATACTGTTCGATAACAGAATCTAACGTACGGCCACGGTCTTTTATGTCACGTAGCATTCTTCGGATGATGCGGATATCGGCGTCCGTGTCAACATATAGCTTAATATCCATCAGATCGCGTAATCTTTCATCCTCAAGAACAAGAATTCCTTCTAAAATAATGACATCTTTAGGTTCAACATCGATCACTTCAGAAGACCTTGTATGAAATTTATAGTCATAAACTGGTTTTCTTATACCTTTATATTCAAGAAGATTTTTAATATGCTCAATGAGTAAATCATTGTCAAAAGCCAATGGATGATCATAATTTGTACTTAATCTATCTTCAAAAGGTATATCACTTTGATCTTTGTAATAGGAATCCTGCTCAATCATCATGATTGAATGGCCTCTAAAATGCTCATAAATGGCTTTGGAAACACTTGTTTTACCAGATCCTGAGCCCCCAGCAATGCCAATGACAATTGGCTTTCTGCTCATCTTACTTCCCCTTTCGCATCATGTTGTTTGGATAAACAGGCTTGTCCACTTTAAATGAAACAATTTGCAATGGATGTTTCGCAGCTTCTATTTCGTTTCCGTCCTCATCCCAAATCGTATCAACTGTTTGTGTAAAGTTGTCAATTTCAGGGCCGAAAAATTCAACCTGGTCTCCCTTTTTAAAGTAATTGCGCTGTTGTAACGTTACAATTCCTGATTCCTTCTCATAGTCTAACACGAGACCCGCAAAATCATAAGTTGTTTTTTTACTATGCATACCATACATTTGCTCTGATACACCAGGAACCCCTTCAAAGAAGGCAGGAGCCGTCTCACGATTTGCACATTTATCAAGCTCTTTAAGCCACTCTTCATCTATGACGAAATTATCTGGATCAGCACTATACGCATCGATAACTTTACGATAAACACTTACTACTGTTGCAATATAATGAATTGACTTCATTCGTCCTTCAATTTTCAAGCTATCAATTCCTAATTCAATCATGCGTGGAATCGATTCGATTAGCTTTAAATCTTTTGGACTCATTGCAAATGGAGCATCACTATCATCAAAAAGGGCTACTTCATTTTCATTTTCATCCAACTTAAATAAATCGTAATCCCAACGACATGATTGGCAACAACCACCACGATTCGAATCGCGGGCTGTCATATGATTACTTAATGTACAACGTCCAGAATAGGCAATACACATCGCACCATGAACAAAAGTTTCGATTTCAATATCGACCTTTTCCTTCATTTCTTTTATTTCTTCGGCACTTGTTTCACGCGCTAAAACAACACGTTCTAATCCCTCTTCTTTCCAAAATTGAACAGCCTTCCAGTTAGAAAGTGATTGCTGTGTACTTAAGTGTACTTCCATCTTTGGAGCCACTCGCTTGCACGTTTCAATAATAAGTGGATCTGCTACAATAATTCCAGATACTCCAGCATTTTCTAGTCCGACCAAGTATTCATCTAATCCATCTATATTTTCATTATGAGCAAATATATTTGTTGTAACATAGATTTTCGCACCATATTTTTTCGCAAATTCGACACCTTCTGCGATTTCTTCTAATGTAAAATTATCAGCATTTGAACGCAATCCATATTCTTGACCACCAATAAAAACAGCATCCGCCCCATAATGAACAGCAATTTTTAGTTTTTCAAGGTTACCTGCTGGAGCAAGCAATTCAGGTTTTTTAACAATTACACGTTTGCCGTCTACTATTTTTGAAATAGGTTCTTTCACAACTGCTGTCATACAATATCCTCCTTTATCACTTTATATCAAATGCGCCTTGGCATATTGCGCCCAGATTTTAGGCCCACAGGAAGTGGGTCATAAAGACGTTGCCACAGGAAGTGGCGTTCTTAGTCTTTGATCTTACTGCTAGAAAAACTTCCTTTAAAAATCGCATGTCTCCGCCGGAGGCTCTAGCTTTATTCAGTCTTCTAATGAATAAAGTTAGTAAACTGTTTCTTTAAAATAGAAACCTGTATCTAGTGGTCGATTAGTTGGTTGAAGTTTCTCAAGTTTCGTTAATAATTCATCCTTGATATCTTCATACTCATCACGATTTTCGACACATAAGTCTATTGCTTTTCGATAGATTTTTGTAACCTCAATCAGATACTCTGTTGATTTTAAAATCCCCTCAATTTTAAAGCTATCTACACCAGCATCAATCATTTCTTCCAGTTCATCGACAATACACACATCATTTGGGCTCATGATATGAGTGCCATTTTCGTCTTCAAAAATAGGATATTTATTACCGCGCTCTTCATCAAATAGAAACATATCTTTTTCTTTTTTGCGATTTTCAATTTCCATTACATTGCCTTGATATTCGAAATAGTTTCCGACTAAGGAACGCTTCGATTGGAACATGCACATCATTCCATGTACTTGAACTTCAATTTCAACTTCTGCATTGTCCTTAATTTCAACAATTGCATCCATATTTAACTCACGTGCTAGAACTGCACGCTTTGAGCCTTTTCTGCCCCAGTAATTGCATGTATACCAATTTGTCGCTGTTGTTTCAGTATTCCAGTGAAGTTTCATTTCTGGTGCAACCTCTTTAACAGTCATCAGTACGGCAGGGTCACCAAAAACAATCGCATCAACATTGCTATCACGTAGAAACGCAACATAGTCTCCTAACTCAGGGACCTTTTCATTGTGGAAAAGAGCATTCATTGCAATATATATTTTAGCGTCATGTGCATGAGCAACCTCAACTGCTTTTACTATTTCCTCCCGGTTAAATTCACCTGCAAGACGTAAGCCGTATCGTTGTTCACCAATAATAAATGCTGTAGCACCAGCATTTATCAGTGGTTCAATATCTTCTACACATGTAGGAGTCACCAGCAACTCTGGTTTCTTCATTCCGTTACACCTCTTCTTTTACTTAATGCAACCCCATCCCCAACAGGTAAGATAGTAGTCAGATAATCTGGGTGTGCAAGGAGCCATTCATTATAGGATTTAATTTTTGTAACAAGATTTCTTATTCTTTTACTCTCAATTTGTTCCTCTGCAACAAGCCCTTTAAATAGTACATTATCCGTTACAATTAAACCATCCTTTGAAAGGCATTTTTCATAGATGTCAAAAAAATGTCGATATTGCCCTTTAGCAGCATCGATAAAAATGCAATCAAATTCCCCATGTTTCTTTACTTCTTCAGCAGCTTCAAGAGCATCCCCGAAAATCACTTCAATTTGTGAGCCTGTCCTTGTTCGTTCAATATTTTCAAGGGCTTTTTCGTATCTTTCTAGATCCCTTTCAATAGTGACAATTTTTGTCTTTGGAAGTGCCTGAGCCATTCGAATCGCAGAATAGCCGATTGCTGTTCCAATTTCTAAAATTTGCTTTGGCTCAGATATACGCAATATTTGAAGCATTGTTTCAATGCCTACTAGTTCCATAATTGGTACATTGTTTTCTTTTGCATATTGTTCAATTTCTTCAATGATTTCGTCTCTTTTTGGAAATAGATCTTCTAGATAATTGGTTATTTTGCTTGATAACAAGAAAAAAACCTCCATTTCAGTATGGTGGTATTGGTTAAAAAGTGCAGTCATTTGTTTTTGTATACCTAATCAAATACGCATTGGCGTATTTGCGCCAGAGTTTTTCGAGCATGCTCGAAAAACTTCCTTTGAAAAATCTTTGCATCCGCCGGAGGCTAATTTTATTCAGTCCGTGTTATAACCCACAAGAAGGTTTTTAACTAATACTTAATCCCACTATAAATGAGAGTGATATCTACTGAATAAAGTTCCAACTTATTTTACCATAAAGAAAAAGGGAACGCCATATTGGGTTCCCTAGTAAGTTATTCTTGATTGGTTATATACTGTGCTTTTTTAGCGTTATGCTCTTCTAATGTCTTGGAGTAATACACTTCTCCTGTTGGAGCGGCTAAGAAATATAAATAATCAGTCTCTGCAGGATTTAAGGCAGCTGATAAGGATGATTCACCGGCATTTGCAATTGGTCCAGGTGTTAAACCTTGGTTTTTATATGTGTTGTATGGCGAGTTCACTTCAAGATGATCATATAGGACACGTTTTTTATGTTCTCCTAATGCATAAAGAACAGTAGGGTCGGTCTGAAGTGGCATTCCATCATCTAGACGATTATAAAATACGCTGGAAATTTGCTCACGGTCTGTTTGTGCCGTTGCCTCTTCTTCTATTAATGACGCCATGGTTAATAGTTTATGAGTAGAATCAATGTAGTTGTTCCCTTCCATTAGCCCTACGTATTTCACTAGGATTTTATCCGTTTGTTCTAGCATGGTTTCGACTATGGATTCAATTGAAGGTTTTTTCTCATAAAATGAATACGTTGCTGGGAATAAATAACCTTCTAGTGGATGTTTAATATCCTTGTTTAAAATTTCATCCGATAGTGTATTTGGAAACCTGCTAATCAAGTCTTTAACATAGGCAGGGTCATCGACCTTTTCCATGATCTCTTCCTGAGTATAACCGGTTTGCTCCGCAATAATTGTTGCAATTTCTTCAAGTTGTTTTCCTTCTGGTATCACTAGTTTAAAAGCTGCTTCTCCCATAAGGATTCCTGATTTCAGACTTTCAATGATTTGGTCAAAATTCATAGATTGATTAAATGTATATTCGCCAGCCTGAAAACCTGATACATTTTTAAATTTTGTGTAATAACGAAAAACTTTTGCGTGTTTCACAATATTATTTTCTTCAAGGATTCTTGCAATCGCTGTTGGCGACGAACCAATTGGTATAGTTACTTCGATTGGTTCCTTATTCGTAGGGTCAACAGGCTCAAGTGCTGATTTTATATATAAATAGCCTCCGCCAATTATTCCAGATAAAACTACTAATATAACGATAAATACGATAAACACAATTTTACGGATTGTTTTGGCTTCTCTATGCCGTTCTTGCAGATTCTTTTTATATAAATCCTTTTTCGATTCGTTATCAGACATATATCGAAAATCCTCCCCTCACTCGAATTATTATACTACATTTTTTTATCTAATTCGTCAATTTTAGGGAGAATTCACTATATTTTTGCAGTTTTTTCTAAAAATTTCGTGCATTTTTAGGTATCAATTGAAATTTTTTAAGCCATAAGTTGGAGAAAAACATAGACTGCCTTTGCAGGTTTTTTTTGTCTTTGACGCCGTTGATCTTCACTGCAGGCGGCCGCTTTCCGCGGGCGTGACTTGAGCCTCCTTGTCGCATACGCTCCTGCGGGGTCTCAAGTTTCACGCTTTTCACGCTGGACATTGAATTTGCTTCTTTGAAATAACCCACGCACGAAGAAAATGTGAATACATTTTCGAGGAGTCGCCGCCTTCCGCTTCAATCAACTTTGTTTGCATATCTTATAAAAGCAACAAATAATTAGAAAGGAGCCAAAAGAAAAAAACAGCCCGAGGCTGTTTTTATTCTTCTCCTTCTTCATCAAGGAATGTATTTAACATTTCTTCGACAAGGTCCCATTCTTCTTCCGTTTCGATTGGTTTTAGTTCACCATCTTCTCCGTCTTCAGAAGGGCTGAAGCTTGATGCATGAATTTCGATGTCTTCATCATCTTCATTTTCATCACTTACAGGATAGTAAAGGACGTATGATTTTCCAAATTCTTCTGATTCGAATGTAAATAAAACCTCACAAAGAATTTCATTTCCTTGCTCGTCAATTACTGTTATTTGCTTTTCACCATGTTCCATTTTAATCCACCTCATTAATTTTTACTATCTAGATACCCCTGGAGGATCATGACTGCAGCCATTTTATCAATGACCTGCTTTCTCTTTTTTCGACTTACATCCGCTGATAATAGGACACGTTCAGCTGCTACTGTTGAGAGACGCTCGTCCCACAATACAACAGGCAAACCGAATTTCTCTTGTACCATATCCGCATAGTATTGACTGGCTTCACCACGTGGTCCAATAGTTCCATTCATATTCTTAGGTAAACCAATCACAACAGATTCTACTTTATATTCCTTGATAATTTCACCAAGTCTTTCTAAGCCAAACTGCTGTCGTTCTTCATTTATCTTGATTGTTTCAATGCCTTGAGCAGTCCAGCCCATTTCATCACTAACGGCGACACCGACTGTTTTAGAGCCGACGTCCAAACCGAGAATCCTCATTCGTTTTACCCCTCACGATGGATCTTTAAATACGACTTAACTAACTCCTCGATTATTTCATCTCGTTCAAGCTTTCGGATAATATTCCTTGCATCATTATGACGTGGAATGTATGCAGGATCTCCGGATAACAAGTATCCTACAATTTGATTAATTGGATTATATCCTTTTTCTTGAAGAGCATCATAAACATTGAATAATACTTCATTTACATTTGTTTCAACTGGTTCCTCTGGAAAGTTGAATTTCATCGTTTTATCAAATGAGCTCAAGTTTTGCACCTCACTCTTTAGATTCTGGTGTCCGCATCCGTACATGTAAATCTTACCACTCATTGTACACTAATCACAACTAAATAGAAACAAGAAGTGACATTTTGTATCATACTTTTGTGACAGTATGATACAAATTCACTTATTTTAGATACTTTTTACCCATTCTTCTACAAATTGTAGTGCGGATTCAAGTTGTTCTGGATTTTTACCACCCGCTTGCGCCATATCAGGTCGGCCACCACCGCCCCCACCACAACGAGTTGCTACTTCCTTAATTAATTTTCCGGCATGGAAACCTTTTTCAATTAAGTCTTTTGTTACACCAGCCGTTAAGTTTACCTTGTCTTCGTTTACAGAACCTAAGACAATTACTGCTGACCCAAGCTTTTGCTTTAAGTCATCTACCATTGCACGAAGATTATTCATATCTTGGGCATTTACCTTACTATATAAAACAGTTGCGCCATTAATTTCTTTCGCTTTTTCAACCAGGCTTCCAGCTTCTATATTGCCAAGTTTTGCTGAAAGTGATTCATTTTCACGATGCAAATTGCGAATTTCAAGTTGTAATGCTTCAATACGACTTGGAACTTCTGCAGGCTTTGTTTTTAATAGGCTAGCAACTTCCTGTAGCATTTTTACTTGGTCATTGATTACATGATATGCCGCTTCACCAGTTACAGCTTCAATACGGCGTGTACCTGCGCCTATTCCGGACTCAGAAACGATTTTGAATAACCCGATAGTTGATGTATTTGGTACATGACAACCACCACAAAGCTCTAAACTATAGTCACCAACCTGAACAACACGAACGATGTTGCCATATTTTTCACCGAATAGGGCCATTGCTCCCATTGCTTTTGCCTCAGCTAGAGATTTATTGTCAATATTAACTGGGATGCTGCTCCACACTTTTTCATTCACAATCGCTTCAATTTGCTCAATCTCGGCTTGCTTAATTTGACCAAAATGAGAGAAGTCAAAACGTAAACGATTAGATGTCACAAGTGAACCCGCTTGGTTTACGTGCGCACCGAGCACATCTTTTAATGCTTGATGTAACAAGTGAGTTGCCGTGTGGTTTTTAATAACACCCGAACGATTCTCTTGGTCAACCTTCGAATGAAGCTTGTCACCTTTTGTTAAACTTCCTTTTTCAACAACTACCCGATGAAGGTTTTGTCCATTAGGCGCTTTTTGAACGTCTTTTACAACTAGTTTTGTATTTTCGTTTTCAACTGTACCTCCATCCGCGATTTGTCCACCACTCTCAGCGTAAAAAGGTGTTTGGTCTAAAATAAGTTGAATTTCGTCACCTTCATTTGCCTTCTCCACCATTTCTCCGTCTTTTACGATGACAAGAACGGTTGATTCAGCTTCAAGTTCATCATACCCAACAAATGTACTTTCAACTTTAATTTCACCAAGAACCCCGCTTTGGACCTGCATGGAATCAACATCTTGACGAGCAGATCTTGCTCGTTCACGTTGACTTTCCATTTCACGCTCAAAGCCGTTGTGGTCGACTTTCATACCTTCTTCTTCAGCGTATTCCTCAGTTAATTCAACAGGGAAACCATACGTATCATATAAACGGAAGACATCTGCACCTGAAATAATGTTACTGCCTTTTGCTTTTTCCTTTTGAATAACAGTTGATAGTATTGCTAATCCATCATGTAAAGTTTCGTGGAAGCGTTCCTCTTCTGTTTTCACGACTTTCTGAATAAATTCAGTCTTCTCTTTAACTTCCGGATAAAAATCAACCATAATCTCCCCAACAACTGGAACGAGTTCATACATGAACGGACGGTTGATGGATATTTGTTTTGCATAACGTACAGCGCGTCTTAATAAGCGTCTGATTACATAACCTCGACCTTCATTGGAAGGAAGCGCCCCATCACCTACTGCAAATGTAACTGTACGGATGTGGTCAGCAATAACTTTAAATGCTTCATCCTTTTCTTTTGATTGACGATATTTTTCACCTGAAATGGATTCAGTTGCCTCTATAATCGGCATAAATAGATCTGTGTCAAAGTTCGTAGGCACGTTTTGAATAACAGAGCACATTCTTTCAAGACCCATTCCTGTATCAATATTCTTTTTTGGTAGTGGTGTATAAGAACCATCTGGATTATGATTAAATTGTGAGAACACAAGGTTCCAGATTTCTAAATATCGCTCATTTTCTCCACCTGGATATAATTCTGGATCATTCGGGTCGTTTCCAAATTCTTCACCTCTGTCAAAGAAGATTTCTGTATTTGGACCACTTGGACCTTCACCGATATCCCAAAAGTTTCCTTCAAGACGAATGATTCGCTCCTCAGGAATTCCTATCTTTTTATTCCAAAGCTCAAACGCTTCATCATCCTCAGGATGAATCGTAACAGAAAGCTTCTCTGGGTCAAAGCCAATCCAGTCTTTGCTTGTTAAAAATTCCCACGCCCATTCAATTGCTTCCTCTTTGAAATAATCACCAATGGAAAAATTCCCTAGCATTTCAAAGAAAGTATGGTGGCGTGCTGTTTTTCCAACATTTTCAATGTCATTTGTACGAATCGATTTTTGTGCATTACAAATTCTTGGATTTTGAGGGATTACACGTCCATCAAAATATTTTTTTAAAGTCGCAACACCACTATTAATCCATAGTAAGGACGGATCTTCATGTGGAACTAAGGAAGCACTTGGTTCTATTGCATGCCCCTTTGATTGGAAAAAATCCAAAAACATTTGGCGAACTTGAGCTGATGTTAACTGTTTCATTTCATTACCTCCAATTACATTTTAGACATAAAAAAATACTCTAATCCCCTAAAAACAGGGACGAGAGTATGCTCGCGGTACCACCCTGATTATGGACACAAAGAAATAGTGTCCATCACCTTCGTATATTGATAACGGTATTCACCGGTAGGTTTACCTACACTCAGGAGTAGCTTTCTGTTACCCTTCATCCGAAATTCCTCTCAGCCTTGGAAATTTCTCTCTGGTTTGATGGTACTGTAACATACTGATTCCTTCATAGTTTTCACTGATTGTGATTAAATTGTTACATTATGTATTACCTAGTTCTTGTCAATTATATTCAAGTCAAAAATGTTTGTCAACGTCGGCGTTCATTGTGTTAATGTTCCTTTCTAGCAACTGTAAAATGCTGTTTCGCGTGAACAATAAACACCTTTAATATGGCTACAACCGGAACAGCCACAATCAGGCCTACCACTCCACCAACTTCTCCTCCTACTAATAACGCCGCTATTATCACAATCGGATGTAATCGTAAGCTTTTCCCGACAATAATTGGTGAAAGCAGGTTTCCTTCGATAAACTGAAGGCCAAACACAACAAGAACCACGATGATAAGCATTTTGATTGAAATGGTTGCAGCTATAATAGCGGCAGGAATTGCACCAATGATTGGACCGAAGTATGGAATGATATTCGTTATACCAACAATGCTTCCAAATAATAAGGGATATTTCATACCGGAAATCCAAAATGCAACTGAAGCTGTTGTTCCAACAAGCAAACAAACAATCAACTGCCCTCTGATATAATTCCCCAACGACTCATCAACATCTTGAAAAAAAAGCTGACCAGCTCTTCTAAGTTTTCGAGGCGTTATATACCAAAGTGCTTTCATCATTTGGTCGTGATCCTTCAACAAATAAAAAACAATGAATGGAATGATAGCAATGATGAAAATGGAATTAAACAATGCTTTCAAAAATTCAATTGTCCTTGAAAGCAGAAAATCCACATAATTTTCTAGCGAATTAAGCAAATCATCAAGCTGTGCGTGAACAAAAGCAGGAAGCTGTGAACTTCCTGATTCAATTTCTTTTAACCAGACCCTGTAGGTCTTACTGAATTCCGGAAAGCTCTCAGCAAGATCCTTGAGCTGTGCAAGAATCACCGGAATTCCTTTGTATATACCAAAACCAACCCCACCGAAAAAAACCAAATAAATCAGTAGGATTGCAAGGGATCTCGGTACTCCACGATTGCTGATTTTTTCGATGATAGGATGTAGTAAATAAGCGATAAAAATAGAAAAAACGAAAGGAACCAGAAATGTTTTTAAGAGTAAAAGAATTGGGAGCCAAACTGGTGCCAATTTCAAAAAAATATAGATAGTCAAAAATGCTAGTAATAATAGTGATATTCTGAAGATCCATTTAATTCTATTTTCACTCATTTCATCCACTCCCTTGTTAGTAGTTTTTGGAGTCTATGCGGTTTTATACGGGTCGTGCTCGTAACCTATAATATTGTAAAAAGAAAGATTATTTTGTAAAATATAGCTGAAAGGATGTGGTAAATTGGTTATAGTTATTAAACCACGTGGTGAAAACATTGAACTAGAGTTACTTCGCTCTTTACGAGTCCACAAAAAATTAGAGGAAGAAGACGAAAACAACTATGTATCCCTCGAAAAAGGCTGGGCAGGTGAAAAACAGTTTGACCAATTGCTTTTAGGCCTCACAAATGAATGCCTCATATTAAACGACCTTCTCCTGAAGGTGAACAACACCCTCTTCCAAATTGATTCCCTGCTTATCACGCAAAAGAAAATATTCATCTTTGAAGTAAAGAACTACGAAGGAGACTATTACATCAAAGATGGACGCTTGCACATTATTAATGGAAAAGAAATCAAAAACCCACTCATTCAAATCTCCCGTAGTGAATCCTTATTTCGGCAACTCCTCCAAGAATTGAAGTTTAATGTCCCCGTTGAATCTCATGTCATATTCATCAACCCAGAGTTTTATTTATATGAGGCACCGGTGAATGACCCTTATGTATTCCATGCGCAACTTGGTCGATTTATTAAAAAACTAGATGCGGGTGCGGCATCTCGGGTTTCCGATGGTCATATTGACTTAGCACATAAATTGGCTTCTTTGCATATAACGAAAAATCCCTATTCGCGCCTGCCTGATTATACATATGAGGAGTTGGAAAAGGGGATTGTTTGTAAGTGTGGGTGCTTGGGATATGAAGATACAAAAGGGCAAACTTTGTTTTGTAAAAAATGTGGCTTTGTAGAGGACAAAGAATTAGCCGTGCTAAGGAGTGTAGAGGAGTTTAGGTTCCTTTTTCCTGAAAAACGTATAACTGTGGATGTTATTTATAATTGGTGTAAGGTTATAAGATCAAAAAAAACAATACAAAGAATCCTATCCAAAAATTTCGATTTGATATCATTTGGCAGAGGCTCATATTATGTAGATAAAAGGAAGTAAAAGTGGTCCGAGACAGTTTTTGGGGGGTATTTATTGGGATGGTTTATTAAACCTTATAGCTGGTATGGCAAATCATAGTTTTATCCAGGGGTGAACCTCTTTCTCTACTTTGCTGGTTCGATAACTCCTAGTTTTATCCAGTTGCGAGCCTCTTTCTCTTCTTTGCTGGTTCGCTAACTCCTAATTTTATCCAGGTGCGGGACTCTTTCTATACTTTGCTGGTTCACCGATTCCTAATTTTATCCAATTGAGAGCCTCTTTCTCGACTTTGCTGGTTCTCTAACTCCTAATTTGTCCAGTTGCGGGCCTCTTTCTACACTTTGCAGGTTCGCTAACTCCTAATTTTATCCAGGTGCGAGCCTCTTTCTCTTCTTTGCTGGTTCGCTAACTCCTAATTTTATCCAGTCACGGGCCTCTTTCTACACTTTGCTGGTTTGCTAACTCCTAATTTTATCCAGTTGCGAGCCTCTTTCTCTTCTTTACTGGTTCGATAACTCCTAGTTTTATCCAGTTGCGAGCCTCTTTCTCTTCTTTGCTGGTTCGCTAACTCCTAATTTTATCCAGTTGCGGGCCTCTTTCTACACTTTGCTGGTTCGCTAACTCCTAATTTTATCCAGTTGCGAGCCTCTTTCTCTTCTTTGCTGGTTCGCTAACTCCTAATTTTATCCAGTTGCGGGCCTCTTTCTACACTTTGCTGGTTCGCCAACTCCTAATTTTATCCAATTGCGGACCTCTTTCTACACTTTGCTGGTTCGCGAACTCCTAATTTTATCCAGTTGCGGAGCTCTTTCTATACTTTGCTGGTTCGCCAATTCCTAATTTTATCCAATTGAGAGCCTCTTTCTACACTTTGCTGGTTTGCTAACTCCTAATTTTATCCAGGTGCGGAGCTCTTTCTATACTTTGCTGGTTCGCCAATTCCTAATTTTATCCAATTGAGAGCCTCTTTCTACACTTTGCTGGTTCGCAAACTCCTAATTTTATCCAGGTGCGGGCCTCTTTCTACACTTTGCTGGTTCGCCAACTCCTAATTTTATCCAGTTGCGAACCTCTTTGGACACTTTACTGGTTCGGTAGCTCCTAGTTTTATCCAGTTACGAACCTCTTTAGACACTTTACTGGTTCGGCAGCTCCTAGTTTTATCCAGTTGCGAACCTCTTTGGACACTTTACTGGTTCGGTAGCTCCTAGTTTTATCCAGTTGCGAACCTCTTTGGACACTTTACTGGTTCGGTAGCTCCTAGTTTTATCCAGTCACGGGCCTCTTTCTACACTTTGCTGGTTTGCTAACTCCTAATTTTATCCAGGTGCGAGCCTCTTTCTCTTCTTTACTGGTTCGATAACTCCTAGTTTTATCCAGTTGCAGGCCTCTTTCTACACTTTGCTGGTTCGCCAACTCCTGATTTTATCCAGTTGCGGGCCTCTTTCTACACTTTGCTGGTTCGCCAACTCCTAATTTTTTTCCAGTTGCGAGCCTCTTTCTCTAGATTTCCAAACCAATACCAAAAAACCCCACATCCGTGGGGTTTTCATTTAAAACATTTTCGTAATGCGTTTGCGCATTTTTTTCATGTTGCGGGCAGACATTACATCTGTTCTTTGCATAATTCCGTATGCCGCAGCACCTAGACCTATAGTGATTAGAGAAGTCATTGTTTTGTTCATATCCTCTTCACTCCTTGTTTAGGATTACATACTGATCCTTCTGTCGTCCTCAGCAAACAGATCATCCAACGAACTGAGTGTGCCATCTTCCTCTACCTGATGTGTGAATATTTGTCCTTTGTTAACAGATAGTTCGATAAAACATCCCCAGCAGTAATATTGGTTGACACCAATTTTACCGATATCTTTACTTTTACAGTTTGGGCACTTCACAGGGTACACCTCACATCATGGAATTCCTAATTTATAGATACGACGATGACATCTTCACCGATTTTTAAAGGCTCGTTGGTTTTGATTACCTTTTTTCCTTCTGTTATATCAGCAAAAAAGCCATCCGTTACTTCATACCCTATAATAGTGCCCACTTCTTCTGTAAAATATACATCTTCAAGTAAGCCTAATTTTTGACCTTCAGAGGATAAAAGCGGCTTTCGGAATAATCCATGATGGGTGTGTAAAAAATATGTGGGTGTATCGGCTTCATTGTCAAGTAGCTCCAAAAGCGACCTGTCCGAAACCATGACACCATCATCTCCAATGGAGGAGATACTTTCGATAGGGACTACTCGATCTCGTTCAAAAAGTCCTTTCCCTTTCAAGATCAGGGCATTCACCTTGCCATCCGATGTGATACAAAGATCTGAAACTCGGCCGAGCTCTTCGGCAGACTTTTCATCATAGACCGGTAAATCCTTGAGTAGTGAGAACGTCCGCAAAGATAATCGCCACCTCTCCGAACATTACTTATCATTCACTTTCAGATAAGGTGTCATACTGTACAAGAGTTTCCAAAAGAAAAAAGCTGGTATCCCCAGCTTTTATTCAACTTCCATATAATCGTATGGAGTAATTCCTTCCATGCCAATATTTGGGTCGGTTTGGAAAATAACCTCTTGATATGACTTTGCCTCTTCAGGTATTTCAACAGGAATAGGAGCTTCCTCCATTGCACCAAAGGTAGTTTTTAACTTTTCGCACAAGGTTGTTTGACGGTTTGTATCGTTTGCACGTTGAACCCCTTGTCTTAATGCGTCTTCTTCGCCACATAGGATGAGGAAGTTTTTGGCTCTCGTTATGGCTGTGTAAATTAAATTACGTCGTAGCATGCGATAATAACCTTTAACAATCGGTAAAATGACAATCGGGAATTCACTACCCTGTGATTTATGAATGGAACAACAATATGCGTGTGTGATTTGGTTTAAGTCCTGTTTTGTATATGTGACTTCATTGCCTTCAAAATTTATAACAACCATATCCTGTTTTTCTGTGTTTTCTTTTGCATAAAAGATCGACTCGATTTCACCAATATCGCCATTAAACACATTATTTTCAGGCTGATTGACGAGTTGAAGCACCTTGTCACCACGCCGATAAACGATATCTCCATATTTTAATTCCCGCTTACCATGTATGGGCGGGTTAAAGAGCTCTTGCAGCATAACATTTAAACTGTCAATCCCTGCAGGACCGCGATACATTGGTGCCAAAACTTGAATATCCTTAACGGAAAAGCCCTTCTTTTTTGCATTATCCGAAACTTGCTTAACCACTTCAAGTACCTGGTTCTGGTAGCACTTTAAGAAAGAGCGGTCCTTTTTAGGTGAGGAAATATCAGGTGGTAGGGTCCCTTTTTTAATATCATGAGCCAATTCAATAATTGACGAACCTTCTGATTGTCGATAAATATCAGTTAGACGAACGGTTGGTACTACTTCAGATGCCAATAAATCCTTTAATACCTGACCAGGACCGACAGAAGGCAACTGGTCTTCATCCCCTACTAGCACAACTTGGACATGCTCCGGTAGTGATTTAAACAACTGATGTGCAATCCAAATATCGACCATCGAAACTTCATCCACTATCAGCAGCTTGCCATTTATCGGATTATCTTCATCATGACTAAAACCCTCGACTCCATTCCATCCAAGGAGTCGATGGATGGTAACGGCAGGAAGACCTGTTGATTCGCTCATCCGTTTTGCCGCACGACCTGTTGGAGCCACTAATAAAACTGGGAAAGGATTTTCGGAATTATAATCTTTTGGGTCTAAGGAGCAACCGTGCAGTTCTCCGTATAATTCAACGATCCCCTTAATAACGGTTGTTTTCCCCGTACCTGGACCACCTGTTAAGAGGAGCATTGGAGACATAAGTGCTTTTTGGATTGCATCTTTTTGCGAAGGCGCATATTGGACTTTGATCCTTTCCTCAAGTGCACCAAGTGCTAGCAAAAATTCAGACTCTGGAAAAAGATTTTCGTATTCAGTTTGTTCCATGACCCGTTTAATATTTGTAATTAATCCTTTTTCAGAAAAATATAGGGTAGGTAAGTAGACCCTGTCCTCTTCAATAACAAGCTTACTTTCTTCTGTTAAACTTATTATTTCCTTAGAAATATCGGTTGCAACGATTTCTTCACGGCTACTTTGTTCTAATAATTGCTGAACACGAATGATTAAATCCTCTGCAGAAAGGTAGACGTGTCCATCTTGTAATGAATCTTGTTCAAGTATGTATAAGCATCCAGCTTTGATTCGGTCTGGGTGATTTCCAGAAATCCCAAGTTGGCGTCCCAATTCGTCTGCTCTACCGAAACCAATACCTTCAATATCTTCGACTAACTTATACGGGCTATGTTGAAGAATTTCAAGTGTTTGCTCTTTATAGACTTGATAAATCCTCATGGAAAGCTGAGGACCAAATCCATATTGAGAGAGACCAATCATAATCTGTTCAAGACCTTGGTGTTCTTGTAGTGTGTCATAAATTTCTTTGGCCTTGTCTGCTGAAAGTTTATCAACCTCCTGCAAGACGTCTGGGTTTGCGATGATCTTTGAAATGGCTCCTTCACCAAGTGTCTCTACAATTTTTTCTGCTGTCTTCTTCCCAATTCCTTTAAAAAGATCACTTGAGAGGTATTGGACGATTCCTTGTTTAGTATGTGGAATTTCTTTTTGGAATTGTTCAACATGGAATTGGATGCCAAACCGCGGATGCTCCTTTAAGCGACCAAAAAAGATGTATGTTTCATTTTCATGAATTCGAGGGAAATACCCTGTTACAACTGCTTCTTTTTCATTATAGTCTTCATTTGTTTCTTGAAGCCTAATCCGAACGACAGAATACAAATTTTGCTCATTATGAAAGATTGTTACTAAATGAGTACCCTTCATAAATTTTCGTTGTTCATCAAATAAATCTAAAGATTCCTGTTGTTCCATTAAGTATCCCCTCCCCTCATTTATTCACTTAATGCTTCACTTACAATCTTTTTCCCGTTTGCTGCAAGCATATGGTCAGGTTGAATTTCTAATGCTTTTTCAAACATGTCGAGTGCTTTTTCATAATCATTCTTAAAACCTGCATAGGCTACACCTAGATTGTAATAGGCATCTGAGTGATTAGGTTCTAATTCAATTACAGAATGGAACGATTTGATTGCTTCGTCAATTACTGCTTCACCTGCTAGGCAGAGGCCATACTGAAATAATGCATCCACATCATTTTCGTTTAATTCAACTGCACGTTTCATATATGGCAGTGCTAATTTTGGCTGGCCAAGCTGAATCAATGTCATCCCTAACATAAAATATGTATCACTATTTTCCAAGCCTGCTTTTAGAGCTTTTTCAAACATATCCTTTGCTTTTAAGAAGTCTTCTTGGTTGTAGAGAAGATTACCAATTCCGTAATAAGCCGTTCCCGCTCCTTCGTCAAGCTCAAGTGCTTTTCTAAAAAAAGCAATCGCTCTTTCAGGGTCACCCACAGCCGCTAAAAGATTGCCAAAGTTAATATAATAAACCGGCTCTTTCGGGTTTTCTTCAATAGCCTGAGTAAAGCATTTAGCTGCTTCTTCGTACTTACCTTCTTGCATATATTCAATGCCTTGTTTATTTAAATCCAATGATATTCAACTCCAGAATCGACTTTTTTTGCACTCATATTATAACACAGGAAAACCCCAACCCTAAATATAGAGTTGAGGTTTCTTCATCCAACATATGTTAGACGTTCTTCATTTTTAAAGACTTTATCAATTGTTGCACCACCGAGGCATTCGTCCCCATTATAGAAAACGACTGCTTGACCTGGTGTTACCGCACGAATGGGTTCATCAAAAATGACTTTAACTGTATTGTCGTCCACCTTTTTAACCGTTACTGCATTATCCGGTTGACGATAACGGAATTTAGCTGTACATTTTACATCCTCTTCAGGTTTCATATCCGAAACCCAGCTAACATTTGTAGCTAAAATGGAATCTGAATATAGAAACTCATTGTGGAAACCTTGGTCAACATAAAGAATATTTTTCTTAAGGTCTTTTCCAATTGCAAACCACGGTTCTCCGCTTCCACCAATTCCAAGGCCATGACGTTGACCAATCGTATAATACATTAAGCCATCATGTTTACCTTTTACTTCACCTGAAAAAGTGACCATGTCGCCTGGTTGAGCAGGTAAATAATTGCTTAAGAATTCTTTAAAATTACGTTCTCCAATAAAGCAAATCCCGGTACTATCTTTTTTTGTAGCAGTCGCAAGGTTTGCTTCTTTTGCAAGCTCCCGCACCTTTGACTTTTCTATATTCCCGATTGGAAACATGACCTTTGAAAGTTGTTCCTGTGTAAGTTGATTTAAGAAATAAGTTTGGTCCTTATTCTCATCTACCCCACGAAGCATCTTGTATTCTCCGTCTCTGAACTCAACACGAGCGTAGTGGCCAGTCGCAAGATAATCAGCACCCAGTGTTAAAGCATGCTCTAAAAAAGCTTTAAATTTAATTTCTTTATTACACATCACATCTGGATTTGGTGTTCTACCTGCTTTATACTCGTCCAAAAAGTAGGTAAAGACTTTGTCCCAATATTGCTTTTCGAAATTGACCGCGTAGTAAGGAATGCCGATCTGGTTACAAACTCGGATTACGTCTTCATAATCTTCAGTGGCAGTACATACCCCATTCTCATCGGTATCATCCCAGTTTTTCATAAATATCCCGATTACATCATAGCCTTGCTCTTTTAGTAAAAGGGCTGCAACTGATGAGTCTACTCCACCAGACATCCCGACTACTACTCGAGTATCTTTAGGATCCTTCATATTTCCACCTCCTATTTCGTTAATCGTGAAACGATTTTTGCTGTTTCTAATGCTGCAGTTTTTATATCTTCAATTGTATTTCCAATACCAAAGCTAAAACGTATAGATGAAGCGATTCGGTCCGAATCTTTTCCAAACATCGCAACCAGGACATGAGAAGGATCAATCGATCCAGCTGTACACGCTGACCCACTCGAAGCTGCAATTCCTTCTAAATCTAAGTTAACAAGCATAGACTCGACGTTTGTACCAGGAAAATAGATATTTAACACATGTGGTAAAGACTTCGCTAAGTCACCATTCACTTCAAATGAGATATCTTTTTCTTTTAATACTGAAACAAAAGCCTCTTTGAAATCTTGGTATAGAGCTTTTTTTTCTCTCATTGTTTTCTTCGCCAACTGTGCAGCAGTTTGTAATCCAATAATCCCTGCTACGTTTTCTGTTCCTGCACGACGTTTCTTTTCTTGTTCTCCTCCAAATAGAAGAGGAGCTAACTTTACTCCCTCTCTCATAAATAAAAAACCGGTTCCCTTAGGGCCATTTATTTTATGAGCTGAAACGGACAGCAAGTCAATTTTATAATGATTGACATCTATATCAACCAGCCCATATGCTTGGACGGCATCTGTGTGAAAAACTGCCTGATGATCCTGAAGAAGTTCTCCAATTTCCCTAATTGGTTGTATGGCTCCTACCTCATTATTGCCAAACATGATTGTCACAAGGATAGTTTCCGGAGTTAGTGCCGCTTCAACATCTTTGACAGAAACGAGTCCAGCCTCATTAACTGGTAAATACGTAACTGTAAATCCTTGTTTCTCCAGATTTTCACAAGTATGAAGTACGGCATGATGTTCGATGGCAGACGTAATGATGTGTTTACCTTTTCCTTGCATCTTCATAGCAGTTCCAATAATGGCTAAATTATCTGCCTCAGTTCCACCGCTTGTAAAGATAATCTCGTTTGGTTTTGCATTGATTGAATCGGCAATGGTTTGTCTTGCTTCATCAACTGCATGACGACTTTTTCGTCCGAAAAAATGAATGCTTGACGGATTGCCAAATGCCTCTGTCATAAAGGGAAGCATACTCTTTACAACATCAGGGTGCATGGGCGATGTGGCTGCATGATCTAAATAAATATGCTGCATCTGATCAGCCCTCCTTTTTTAAAAAAGTAACGTTATTATGACATGTTTTTCTTAAATGTAAAACATATATGCATCGTTTCCATCGCTATGGCTTGCGAGGTCTTCGAGTGTAGTACTGTCTAGTACTTCTTTTACAGCATCTCGTATTCGTATCCATAATTCCCGTTTTGCTGGCTCTTCATCCTCTAGAACTTCTACAGGGCTAATTGGTCCCTCAAGAACGAGAATAACATCTCCTGCTGTAATTTTTGTAGGTTCATCCCCTAATACATAGCCTCCATAGGCACCACGAATACTTTTCACCAATCCTGCATTACGTAAAGGTGATATTAATTGTTCAAGATAGTGTTCAGAAAGTTCGTGTTTTGCTGCAATTGATTTTAGGGAGAGCGGTCCTTTTCCATGATTTTTTGCAAGTTCAATCATGATTGTGAGACCATATCTACCTTTTGTTGATATTTTCATTCACTTTCACCTCTAATTACTAAAATGATTCACTTCAACTACTCGTGTCTTCGCCAATTTCTGTTTTAATACATCATGCATTCGTTGAGTTTGTGGCAATGCAAAACCTGCGATATAGCCTATACCTACACAATATATTAAAGTTCCGATAAAAACAGGTCCTCCTAACAACCAACCAATCGTTAGTACAATAATTTCCATTCCTGTACGTATATATTGCACTTTCCAATTAGTGAGTTGGGTTAGTGCTAGCATCAGACTGTCTCTTGGACCTGCACCAACACTCGCTGATATATAGATTCCCATCCCATATCCGTTAATAAGTAATCCCATCAACAGCATGATTAATTTCCCGATAAAACTTTCTGGTGTTACAAGGAAAGGAGCCATCATGAACATATCAATGAAAATACCTACTGATATCATATTTAAAAAAGCACCAATTTGAGGCAGTCGCTTTAATAATAATGAGGATAGGAACAAAACAAAAAAGCCGACAATGATCGACCATGAACCAATAGTGAGACCAATTTGTTTAAATAGTCCGATATGCAAAACATCCCAGGGTGATGCCCCAAGCTCTGCTTTGATTATCATGACTACCCCCAATGACATAATTAACATCCCGATAAAAAAAGTAGACCACTTCAAAATGTGGCGGCTAAAGCTAATCTGTGCTCGCAATTTCCTCACTCCATCTCTTATGTCTCCCACTGTTGCATAACTTTTCTCTATTTGCTATTTCGATTTCGTCTAAACTCACGACATTATATCATAAATTGCATTGTATTTGTATTTTATCGGGTCGAAACGTATGATAAAGTTGATGTACATACATTAAAATTATTAGGATTTTGTTGGCTAAGGGGATGAATGTTTTGCTTTTTGAATCACTTATCGAAGCACCTTTATCGTACCGAATGCGCCCCAAGCATATTGAAGAAATTCTTGGACAAAAGCATATTATTGGTAAGGATACAGCTTTATATAAAATGATTATGAATGGACATGTTCCTTCCATCTTACTTTACGGTGAACCTGGAATTGGAAAAACTTCCATTGCAACAGCGATTGCTGGTACGGTTGATATGCCATTTATCTCAATTAATGCAACAACTGCTGGGAAAAAGGATATAGAGGATGCTGTTTCAACCGCAAAAGCGGAAGGGAAGTTAATATTTTTCATTGATGAAGTCCATCGTTTTAACAAAGCGCAACAAGATTATTTGCTTCCACATGTTGAAAGAGGTTTGATATCATTAATCGGGGCAACAACGGAAAACCCGTTCCATGATGTAAACCCTGCGATTCGGAGCAGATGTGGACAGATTAAAGAGCTTCGTCCATTAACAAAAGAAAATATAAAAGAATTAATATTGCGTGCATTAGCGGATTCAGAACGTGGACTTGGCGATTTACAAATTTCAATTTCAGAAGAAGCAATAGATCTCATTTCATCGTCGACAAAAGGAGATGCACGTTCTGCTATGAATGTGTTAGAGGATGTTGTTATGGCCTCAAAAGTGAGAGACAGTGAAGTCGTTGAAGTTGACATAGAGCTAGTTAAGGAATGTGTTGAAAATAAGGGCTTTTCCCATGACAAAGATGGGGATCTTCATTATTCACTTCTCTCCTGTCTTCAAAAAAGTATCCGTGGTAGTGATGTAAATGCGGCGTTACATTATTTAGCAAGACTAATTGAAGGTGGAGATTTAGTTTCAATTTGCAGACGTCTAACGGTAATTGCCTATGAAGATATTTCAATCGCTGCACCTGAGGTTGGGGCTCATACAATTGCTGCTTGCCAGGCTGTAGAACGATTAGGGCTGCCCGAGGCACGCATTCCACTAGCAAATGTTGTGATTGAACAGTGTCTATCACCCAAAACAAATAGTGCTTATAAATCACTGGATAAGGCAATTGAAGATATTCGAAAGGGAAATATCGGGGAAATTCCAGATCACCTGCGAGATGCCCATTACAGCGGTGCAAAAGAATTAGGTCATGGAATTGGCTATAAATATCCACATGACTATCCAAATGGATGGGTTAAGCAGCAATACTTACCAGAACTACTAAAGAACAGAAAATACTTTAAACCCAAACAAAATGGACAAGAAAAATATTTTGCAAAAGTATATGATCGACTTGAACAATTACAAAAAGAGGGGGAGAAATAGACTAAACTATTTCTTCCCCCTTATTTATTAAGCAGCAACATCACGTTTCGTAAAGACAAACCACGTTAATGTATTAAAAATGACAAAATAAATAATTAACATAATAACTGAAAATGTCATCGTCATTCCTTCAACTAGAACATATCCAGTTAAATATTGAGATAAATCTGTATTCGCAAATAGAATGTATTTTGCCCACTCAAACTTTGTGGCCAAAAGGGCTGTAACATTCACTCCTACAAACATTAAGAAGATTGCTAAACCAATTGCTAGACCACTATTTCTAAAAATAGTAGAAATCATAAATGCAAATGTTGACATCATGATTAAATTAATTGATTTTAATCCGAAGACCCCGAGAATATGTGAAACCATATGAACCTCATGTACGGCGCCATCTCTATAAACAAGGTGAGGTGTAGAGCCTTCTATACCAAAGAATATACTACCTACTAAAAATGAAACTACAAATAGTAAAACTAAAGAAAATAACGCAAACAAAATGGTAGCTAAATATTTTGACAGAAGAATCTTCGCTCTTGATACTGGTCGTATTAATAATAATTTAATGGTTCCCCAAGTAAATTCAGAGGCAACACTACTCGCACCAACAACTATTGTAAACAATGTAATCAATGAAACAATTTCTGCAGCAATCGTCATAAAATTCCAGGTAGATCTAGATTCCACCGGAGCAATATCATGCTCGATTCGATATTCATTAATCGCTAATTCTTTTTTTGATATATCCTTTACCATGTCAGGTAAGTCTTCGCTCGCTAAATCTGTCTTATACATTTCATTCTGTTGTTGTAAGTTTTGTTTCCATTGTTCATCAACAGAGTCTGAAGCAGTGATATTCATTACAATTCCTACAACTACAGCTACTGCTATCAATATTACAAGCATAATCCAAGTGGAAATTCGACGGTAAATTTTCATATTTTCATTTTGTATCAGTTTCACGATATTAGCCAATTCTGCTACCTCCTGTTACTTCTAAGAATCGGTCTTCTAGTGATTTGGAAAGCTGTGTGATTCCAAACACCTGAATCTCATTTTTTACAAGACTAGCATTTATTTGCGGGATCATCCCATGTTCAATGTTAAGTTCAATTCCTTTTTCGGTTTGTTTTACTTCAAGTGCAGGGTATTCAGCTGATAGTATTGATAGAGTTTTTTCTACATTACCCACTTGGAAATGGACTCTAATGCTTGTTTCTTCATTCATAAAATCAGTGACTTTTTGTACACCCACTAATCTACCATCTTGTATAATTCCAATCCGATCACACATCATTTCCATTTCAGAGAGCAAGTGACTGGAAACAATTACAGCTAAGCCTTCTTCCCTAGCAAGCTTTCGAATATAATCGCGAACTTCACGAATTCCAGCAGGATCTAATCCATTTGTTGGTTCGTCTAGAATCAAAATCGAAGGACTGTGTAATAATGCTTGAGCAATACCTAAGCGCTGTCGCATCCCCAATGAATAGGTTTTAACCTTCTCATTGATTCTCTTTTCAAGACCAACAAGCTTTGTTACCTCAAGGATTCTTTCTTTTGATACACCGTTTACCATCCTTGCATAGTGAACAAGATTTTGATATCCCGTTAAAAACTTATACATTTCCGGGTTTTCAACAATGCCGCCAATATGTCTTACAGCTTGTTCAAAATTCTTGGCAACATTTGTTCCTTTTATCATGACTTCACCATCAGTGATGGACATTAGCCCTACAAGCATTCGAATCGTAGTCGTTTTACCAGCGCCGTTTGGCCCTAAAAAGCCGAAAACTTCACCTGGATATACATCAAAGGAAATTCCCTTAATGATTTCTTTTTTACCAATTGTCTTTTTTACATTTTTTAATTGTAAAACTGGTTGCACATTTTTTCCCCCTATCAGTTTGTGAGATTCATTTGTGTAGAATCTCGTTCGCCGTTTACCGGATTATGCGACAATACTACTTACGTATTATAGATGAAAAAGTTCCCATTTTTTTAGGTTATGAGAGAAATTAACAATACTTTTACATTGCAAATGCAGTCCCTGTACTCCTTATGTAGTATTTTCTTTTTGATAAAACTATTAATGTATAAAACAAATAGAACGTGGTCATGCTAGATATAAAGAAAAAATCTATTATTTTAAATCAATTAAAGTGTTCAAAAAAGAGGTTGAAAAGGACCGAGTAGTTCAAGGCGGCGCAGCTTTGAGTACCGGAACGTATGCAGTTAATACGTGAGGAACGAAAAAGCTAGCCAACGACTTCCACAGGATGTGGTGACTTCGACGTTCGACACAGGACGTGTCGGTATTTAGTCGAAGATCCTCTTGTATCGCGGCATTTTCTGCCGACTTTTTGAACATCATCTAAAGGGAGTTGGTTATATGAAAGTAAGACAAGACGCATGGTCACATGAAGATGATTTATTATTAGCTGAAACTGTTTTACGCTACATACGTGAAGGTGGAACTCAATTAGCTGCTTTTGACGAAGTAGGCGATAAATTAAACCGTACATCAGCGGCATGTGGGTTTAGATGGAATGCGGAAGTCCGAAATAATTATGAGCAAGCAATTGCTATTGCAAAAAAGCAGCGTAAAGAAAGAAAACGAGCATTAGAAAGAATGAACAAGGATAAAGGAACATCTCAAGAAAAACCAGTCAGTCAGGAGGCATTTGTAGAAGAAACACCTGCACCTGTTTATATCGAGGAGGTTTCTGCGGAACTAATCCCTTCATCTAAATCATTCAGTAGTCCAATCAATAATTCAATTACGCTTGAAGATTGTATTTCATTCTTATCTTCATTACGTCATAATGATTTTCTTTCGAATCAGTTAGAAATGGAAAATAATCGGTTGCATCGTGAAAACGAATCATTAAAGCAACAAACTAAAGAGCTTGAGAAGAGACTTGAAAAGTTATCTGACCAACAGACTATCATTCAAGAAGACTACCAAGCACTTGTACAAATTATGGACCGTGCAAGACGCTTAGTAATGTTTGAAGATACAGAGGATCGTAACTCCCCGACATTCCGAATGGATAAAAACGGGAATCTTGAGCAATTAGCAAAATAGGAAAAACGTGGCTATCATGGCCACGTTTTTTTTATGAGTCCTTAACTCTAGTTATTTTGATGTCCTTCAGCAATTCCCGAACAACATAGCTAGCCATTATTAGTCCACAAGCGGATGGAACAAACGCATTAGAGGATGGTGGCATTTTTGCTTTACGAATTTTAGCATTCTCATCAGTGATTTCCTTACGAACATCTTCCCGAATAACGATTGGGCTTTCATCTGAGAACACAACCGGAATACCTTTACGGATTCCTTCTTTTCTTAATTTGGTACGGATTACCTTTGCAATTGGATCCGTATGAGTTTTTGAAATATCTGCAATCATAAAACGGGTTGGATCCATCTTATTTGCAGCACCCATACTTGAGATGATTGGAATATTTCGTTGTAAACATTCCTTCATAAGATGAATTTTATACATAATCGTATCTGATGCATCAACAACAAAGTCTAGATCATAGCTAAAAAATTCTTCGTAAGTTTCTTCTGTATAAAACATTTTAAGAGCGATTACTTCACAGTCAGGATTAATATCTGCGATACGCTCCTTCATTACGTCTACTTTTGATTGACCAATAGTAGAAAGTAAAGCAGGTAACTGACGGTTAATATTTGTGATATCCACATTGTCCTTATCTACGAGGATTAATCGTCCAACACCAGAGCGTGCGAGCGCCTCTACTGAGAAAGAACCAACGCCACCCACTCCAAGAACAGCTACTGTACTGTTTTTAAGGATATCTACCCCGCGCTTACCTACTGCTAGTTCATTTCGTGAAAATTGGTGTAACATATCTTCAACTCCATTGGGTATCAAATTCAATGTGATTTTTATTTTTACCAGAACTAGAATATAACATACTTTCGACACATTTCAAGTATTTCTATGTGAATTTATGTGTTTTAAATATAAAAACATAAATAACCCCTGTTCACACAATGTAAACAAGGGTTTGTTCTTGTATAAAGTATCCTTAGAAGTCCCAATCGTGCAGTCGATGCCTTAGTTTTGAACCCGCTCACCGCAGGTGGGCACCCTGTTTCGACTTTTGTAAGTCCTCTTTTTAAGTATAGATGAGGCATTTACGCAAGTGCGAAAACTCCGGGCTCCCGTATAATCTATTGTTCGGTCAAAACAATAGGTTATACGACAAACACATCAGGACTTCTAACTTTAAAGGATGTTCAAAAAGTGCGGTGAATATGACACATCGAATTTCCACGTTGCCTTGATTCTCCGGTACTCAAAGCTGCGCCCTTGAAATTCTCGGTCCTCTTCATCCACCTTTTTGAACTTTATTTCTTGTCAACATATTAACACACGAAATTCGTCTTTACAAGTTGACCTAAAAGGGTTTTGTTCGCTATTTTCGTACATTTAACGACAAATACAAGTCATTTAATTGCGCTTTGCTAACTTCACCAGGAGCGTCTGTTAAAAGATCACTTGCACTTGCAGTTTTAGGGAAAGCAATCGTATCACGTAAGTTAGTTCTACCTGCTAGAAGCATGACTAGTCGGTCTAAACCTAGTGCAATACCACCATGTGGTGGAGTACCATATTCAAATGCTTCTAATAGGAATCCGAACTGTTCTCTTGCTTCCTCATCTGTAAATCCTAAAACGTTGAACATTTTTTCTTGGATATCGCGTTCGAAAATACGGAGTGAACCTCCACCTAATTCATACCCATTTAATACAAGGTCATACGCCTGTGCTTTGACTTCCCATGGCTTGCTTTCAAGTAACTCAATATCCTCTCTCGCTGGCATTGTAAACGGATGGTGAGCTGCATAATAACGACCATCTTCTTCATCAAATTCTAAAAGTGGCCAGTCCGTTACCCAAAGGAAATTAAACTTAGATGCATCGATTAAATCAAGGTCTTTTCCAAGTTTTAAGCGTAGTGCTCCAAGTGCATCTGCAACTACATTTGGTTTATCTGCTACAAAGAATAGTAAGTCTCCCGCTGTAGCTTCTAATACAGTTCTTAATGCTTTTTGCTCATCTGCATCAAAAAACTTTGCGATTGGCCCTTTTAACTCATCTTCTTCAACTTTTAACCATGCAAGTCCTTTTGCACCGTAACGATTTACATATTCAGTAAGGCCGTCAATGTCTTTACGAGTATATTTATCTGCAGCACCTTTTGCATTGATTGCTTTTACCTGCCCACCAGTCGCTACTGCATTGCTGAACACTTTAAATCCGCTATCTTTTACAACTTCAGAAAGATTAATTAATTCCATTTCAAAGCGCGTATCAGGTTTATCTGAGCCGTAACGGTTCATTGCATCTGCATACGTTAATCGAGGCAATGGAAGTTCGATATCCATACCTTTTACGTCCTTCATTAATTTCTTCATCATTTGTTCTGTCATAGCAATGATGTCCTCTTGACTCATGAAGGACGTTTCAATATCGATTTGTGTAAATTCAGGCTGTCTGTCTGCACGTAAGTCTTCATCTCTAAAACAACGTGCAATCTGGTAATAACGATCAAATCCACCCACCATCAATAATTGTTTAAATATTTGTGGTGATTGTGGAAGTGCGTAAAACTCACCTGGGTGGACACGGCTTGGTACAAGATAATCACGTGCGCCCTCTGGTGTACTCTTTGTTAAAATCGGTGTTTCAATGTCTAAGAAGCCTTCGCCATCTAGATACTCGCGAATGGATTTTGTAACATTGTGACGCATTTGGAATGTTTCAAACATAGCCGGTCTACGAAGATCTAAATAACGATATTTCAAACGTAAATCTTCTGAAACCTCTGTACGATCTTCAATCATAAATGGAGGTGTTTTTGCTTCATTTATGATATTTATATCAGAAACCTTGATTTCGATTTTTCCAGTCGGGATATTGTTGTTTATTGTTGCTTCATCACGAGCTACAACAATACCTTCTACACCTAGTACATACTCATTTCTTACCGTTTCAGCAATTTCTAATGCTTCCTTAGATTCTTCAGGATTAAATACGATTTGAACAATTCCACTTCTGTCTCTTAGATCAATAAAAATAAGTCCACCTAGGTCTCTGCGTCTTTGAACCCAGCCCTTTAGTGTTACTTTTTCACCAATTGCTTGTTCGGTTATTTCACCACAATAATACGTTCTTCCAGACATGTTTCCCACTCCTAATGACTTTTTTCAACTATATATGATATCAATTGCTCAAGTTGGACTTCTTCTTGATGACCTGAATCCATGTTCTTCACGTTAATAACTTTTCTTTCCAATTCTTCATCGCCCAAGATCGCAACAAATTTGGCTTGTAATCTGTCAGCTGCTTTGAATTGGCCTTTTACTTTTTTATTTAAATAGTCCTTTTCTGCAACCAATCCTGCTTTTCTAAGTTCATTCACGAGGAATACAGATTTAGCTGATGCAGCCTCTCCGATAGCAGCTACATAGCAATCCACTCTTTCTTCAACTGGTAGTTCAATACCTTCTGCATTCAGAGCGGCTAAGAGTCTTTCAATACTTAACGCAAAACCGATACCTGGAGTTTCAGGTCCACCAAGACTTTCAACTAAACCATTGTAGCGTCCACCACCACAAAGTGTTGTAATGGCTCCAAAGCCCTCTGCATCACTCATAATCTCAAATGCAGTATGGTTATAGTAATCTAAACCTCTTACAAGTCCAGAATCAACTTCGAAGTCAATTTCTAAATCAGTTAAGTAAGACTTTACCTTATTGAAATATTCACTTGATTCGGCATTTAAATATTCCAAAATCGAAGGTGCCGTGTGCATTAATTCATGGTCCCTGTCCTTTTTACAATCGAGGATACGCATTGGATTTTTCTCAAGTCTAGAATTACAGTCTGAGCAAAACTCATCAATTCTAGGTGAAAAATGTGCGATTAGCGCATCGCGGTGTGCACTTCTACTAGATTTATCACCAAGGCTGTTAATGACAAGTTTTAGTTTTTTCAATCCAAGTGATTTGTAGATTTCCATCGCGAGTGCGATAACTTCAGCATCGATACTAGCATCGTTGCTTCCTAATGCCTCAACTCCAAATTGGACAAACTGACGGAACCGACCTGCTTGCGGTCGTTCATAACGGAACATAGGGCCGCAGTAGTATAGCTTGGTTGGTTGTGATGGGTTACCAAACATTTTGTTTTCTACATATGAACGAACTACAGCTGCTGTACCTTCAGGTCGAAGGGTTAGGCTTCGTTCCCCACGATCTTCAAAGGTGTACATTTCTTTTGTTACGATGTCGGTGGTCTCCCCTACACTTCGTAAGAAAAGTTCTGTATGTTCAAATATTGGCGTCCGTATTTCCTTATAATTAAATCTTTTGCATAGATCTCGGGCCATCTCCTCGATATATTGCCATTTTTCCACATTACCTGGAAGGATGTCTTGCGTTCCTCTAGGAATATTAACCATTTATTTACTCCTCCTTACTCAAAGAAAAGATATGTATTTACACTTCTGGGATAACAAACAAAACAAAAAAGCTCCCATCCCTACAATTTCTTGTAGGGACGAGAGCTTATAGTTCCCGTGGTGCCACCCTAGTTAAAACCTAATGCCAAATAATCGGCGAATCTCTTCGTTAGCAGCGTTTTCTACATACTCATACACCAAAAAACGTGCACTCCGTCTACCGAAATCTTGCTACCTCGACCTTCTTGGTCTTTTAGAGACTTTAGATTTTCACTCGATCAGTTAACGCCTGAAACGTTCAACTCCTAGTAGAGCAAATTGCTTTTTCAGAGAGAAACCTAAGAGGTGTTCGTTCAATAAGTCATCATGTAGGAATGCTTGCAGCCTATGACATTCCCTCTCTATTCATGTGTAGTCCTATTTACTTTTCCCCATCACTGGTTCATAATATCATATTTTTTTGTAGAATTTTATATTATCATACGTATGAACTCGATACATGTCAAGTTTATGATTCAATTTTTTATTTTTTTTAGAACAAAAAGGTTATTTTAGGAACGATGTAATTGTTTTTTTAAGTTTCGTACATCTTTAAGTGAAACACCAAATTCACTAGCTAATTCCACATAGGTTGATGATTGTTCCTTCTGAATAAAGTCGTGGAAATCAACCCCGAATAGATTTCCTCCTGTATTTTGTACATTGTTGCTTTTTTCGCTAAATCTCATCCTTTTCGCCCCTTTTTCATGGTAAGATATTACGTATCTTTCCCTTTTTTAAGAAATTATTTCTTTTAAACAGGAATTTTTTTATTTTTAGCGAATCTTTATAAAGCTATGCTTTTTACTCAAGGAGGCTTTTACGTGTTACACAAGATTTTTAAAATAGGACTAGCGTTCCTACTCGCGATTATTTTTTCAGTTACAACCAACCCGGGAAATCTTACAAAAGCTGAACAAATCGCAATTATTGACACCACCATACTAAACGTGAGGGACGGCCCCGGACTCTCCTACTCAAGAACTGCACAGGTCAAACAAGGAGAGAAATTTACCATCATCGAAAGAAAAAATGATTGGGTAAAGTTACAACTTTCTACTGGAAAAACAGGCTGGGTAGCTTCTTGGCTTATTAAAGAAACTCAAACTAATTCTACCCAATCTGGTACATCGTCCACCGTTGTTTCAACTGTAGATGGACTTAGATTTCGTAGCGGTCCAGGAACAGGATTCCAAGTGATCGGATCGTTAAACAAGGGAAATGAAGCTGGTTTTATTGAAGCAAATGATAATTGGTCAAAAATCTCTTATAAAGGACATATTGGCTGGGTTTCCTCACAATTCTTAACAACAAAGCAAACATCTGGTTCTACGAATTCAAAACCAAATTCAAATTCTGGTACATCAAAGAAAACAGGAACTGTTACAGCTTCAATCTTAAATGTACGCGATCAACCTAATTCGCAAGGAAGAATTGTAGGAAAGTTAAAGCAAAATGCTACTGTTACGATTACTAATGAAAGAGAAAAATGGTTAGAAATTAAATTTGGCAGTGGCTCTGCTTGGATACATAGGGATTTTGTTGCAGGTATTTCTTCTTCAGGAGAAAAACCATCTCAGCCTGCTGCACCTCCACAAAGTCCAACAAATCAAGGAAAAATTGGAAAAGTGACAGCATCCAGCTTAAATGTGCGAGATAGTGGCTCCCTTTCAGGGAGAATTATTGGCAGTTTGAAGCAGGGGAATAAAGTCACTATTCATGAAGAAGTAAATAATTGGAGCCATATTACGTTGCCAAATGGGAATAAAGGATGGGTCGCTAGTTGGTATCTTGACGTTCAGTTGGATTCACAACGTGAAACCCCAAACAACTCTGAATCTACTGTAAAAATTCTTTACAATGGAACAAATATTCGTTCAGGTTCATCTACTTCAACTTCAGTGGTTGCTCGTGCGAATGAAGGGGATTCCTTTGCAATGGTAGCAAAGGAGGGTGACTGGTATAAAATCAACCTTCCGGGCAATAAAATTGGATATGTTGCAGGTTGGCTCGTTTCCTTTAGTGGATCAAACCAAATTGTAGAAAGACCTGGTGTTAATCAATATTTAAAGGGAAAAACTATCGTGATTGATCCTGGTCATGGCGGAAATGATAGTGGAGCCATTGGAGTAAGTGGTACTTATGAGAAAACACTAAATCTACATACAGCAAGAATGGTATTTGATAAATTAAGTGCATCAGGTGCAAATGTAGTTCTGACACGAAATAGCGATAATTATGTCAGTCTTCGCTCAAGAGTGAGTATTTCACATTATCGAAGTGCAGATGCTTTTGTAAGTATCCATTATGATAGCATTTATGATCGAAATGTTCGTGGCGTTACATCTTATTATTATAAAAACAGCGATGTTGGACTCGCTTCTAACATTCAAAAAGAGTTAGTCAAGAATACAGGATTTAAAAACAGAGAACACCGTCTAGGTAATTATCAAGTGTTACGTGAGAACCTTAATCCATCTGTTTTATTAGAATTAGGATTTCTCAGTAATCCGACTGAAGAATATACAGTTAACACAAATACGTTCCAAGAAAATGTTTCGAACGGAGTCTATTATGGACTAGCTCAATATTTTAAGGGAAAATAATTTTTCAACAAAAATGCCCCAAAAGCAAATCGCTTTTGAGGCATTTTTTATTTACTCTCAATGATTAAAGTAACTGGTCCAACATTTGTGAATTGAACATCCATCATCGCTCCAAATGAACCTGTTTCAACATGTACACCTTTTTCACGAATTTCTGCATTAAAAAGGTCATACATTTTTTCTGCAAATTCAGGTTTAGCAGCATCCATAAAGTTTGGACGCCTTCCCTTTCGGCAATCCCCGTATAACGTGAATTGAGATACTGAAAGAATATCTCCTTTAACATCAAGCAGTGATTGATTCATTTTCCCTTCATCATCTTCAAAAATACGAAGGTTCACAATCTTGTCTGCTACATATTTAATATCTTCCATTGTATCGGTATGTGTAATTCCAACTAAAAGCATTAAACCATTCTTAATGGCTCCGACTACTTCATTTTGAACCACTACACGCGCGTTTTTTGCACGTTGTACAACAACTTTCATGACAACTTATCTCCTAACTCATGACACGTCGAACTGAATAAATATCACGAATTTGCTTAATCCGTTCTACAACTTTATGAAGATGACTTACATTTTGTATGGAAATCGACATGTTGATTGTAGCTACTTTATTACGGTCGGATCTTCCGGAAACAGCTGAAATATTCGTCTTTGTTTCATTAACAGCCTGAAGAACCTCATTTAATAATCCACGACGATCAAATCCGTTTATCTCAATTTCAACATTAAATTCTTTACGATCATTTATATTACTTTCCCATTCAACCTCAATGAGTCGCTGCTGAGCATCCTCAGTATGAACATTTTGACAATCTGCACGATGTACGGATACACCTCTACCTTTAGTAATGAATCCAACAATTTCATCTCCAGGTACCGGATTACAACATTTTGAGAGGCGGATTAGTAAGTTATCAATCCCTTGAACCTGTACGCCCGAATCACGTCTTTTCGAACGAGATGAAACTTGTTTAACCTCAGATACGGTTTCAATAACTTGTTCTAAGTCACGCTGTTTTCTCAATTTATCAGTCAATCGATTTGCAATTTGAGCTGCAGTAATGCCGTTATATCCAATCGCTGCATACATATCCTCTTCATTTGAAAAATTAAATTTCTCAGCAACCCTTTTTATATTATCAGGTGTTAAAATATCCTTTACTTCAAATTCCAAGTTGCGAATTTCTTTTTCAACAAGCTCTTTCCCTTTTTCAATATTCTCTTCACGACGTTGCTTTTTGAAGAACTGACGAATCTTATTTTTAGCTTGGGATGTTTGGGCGAGTTTAATCCAGTCCTGGCTTGGGCCATAGGAATGCTTCGAAGTTAGTATCTCAATGATATCCCCTGTTTTCAACTGATAATCTAAGGTCACCATTTTTCCATTTATTTTTGCACCAATTGTTTTATTACCAATTTCCGAGTGAATGCGGTATGCAAAGTCAATCGGAACAGAACCAGATGGTAATTCTATGACATCACCTTTAGGTGTAAAGACGAAAACCATGTCAGAAAACAAATCAATTTTTAAGGACTCCATAAATTCTTCGGCATTTGACGCATCATTTTGCCATTCTAATATTTCACGGAACCATGTTAATTTTTCCTCAAATGACGATTGTGTGTTGACCTGTTTCCCTTCTTTATATGCCCAATGCGCTGCAATCCCGTATTCGGCAATTTGGTGCATCTCAACAGTTCGAATTTGAACTTCCAGTGGGTCACCCTTCGGACCAATTACTGTAGTGTGTAAGGATTGATACATATTTGGCTTAGGCATCGCAATATAATCTTTGAATCTTCCTGGCATCGGCTTCCAGCAAGTATGGATGATTCCTAAGACTGCATAACAATCTTTAATGCTATTTACAACGATTCTTACTGCAAGTAGATCATAAATCTCATTAAATTGCTTATTTTGGAGAACCATTTTCCGATAAATGCTATAGATATGTTTAGGTCGGCCTGAAATATCAGCTTTGATCGAAACCTCATCAACATGTTCTTTAACATCTTTAATGACTTCCTCGAGATACTCCTCGCGTTCCGCACGTTTCTTTTTCATCAGGTTAACAATCCGATAGTATTGCTGTGGATTTAAATATCTTAAAGCTGTATCTTCAAGCTCCCATTTAATTTTAGATATCCCAAGTCGATGTGCTAATGGAGCAAAAATTTCAAGCGTCTCATTGGAAATCCTGCGCTGTTTTTCTGGTGGGAGATGCTTTAAAGTACGCATGTTGTGCAATCGGTCAGCTAGCTTGATTAAAATAACACGAATGTCCTGAGCCATTGCAACAAACATTTTACGATGATTTTCAGCCTGTTGTTCTTCCTGAGATTTGTATTTAATTTTTCCTAACTTTGTGACTCCATCGACAAGCATCGCTACTTCCGGAGTAAATGCATCACTAATTTCTTGAAGCGTTACATTCGTGTCTTCCACTACATCGTGTAGAAAACCACCCGCAATTGTTGAAGGATCCATCTCAAGATCAACTAAAATGCCTGCCACTTGAACGGGGTGAATGATGTACGGTTCACCAGATTTGCGAAACTGCTCGCGATGAGCTTCTTCAGCAAATTTATAAGCTCGTTCAATAAATTCCAGATCCTTATTATTCAAATATTTTCTTGCCTTTTCTATCACTTGCTCAGGAGTTAAGACCTGTTCGTTTGCCATGGATTTTATCACCTTTTTATAAATTGAAGATTCAAATATAGTCTCTTTGAATCATTTTTAAAATATAGAATTAAAAAGATTATTGTTTCTATTATCTTGAAAATCTTGATAGATGTAAAGGGAAATAACATAAATATAAACTATAAAGTCTAAAAATTCTTTACCTACGGGTTGTAGAAAGGATTCTATTAAAAAAAGCACTCAATCTGAGCGCTTTTCAATTTACATCTTAATACTGCATAAGGGTTAATACATCATAACCATCGAGCTTGTCACGACCATCTAGGTAAGTAAGTTCGATAAGGAATGCGATTCCTGCAACAATACCACCAAGCTGTTCTACAAGTTTAATTGTTGCTTCGATTGTTCCACCAGTAGCTAATAAGTCATCTGTGATTAATACACGTTGACCCGGTTTAATAGCATCTTTATGGATTGTTAAAACATCTTTACCGTACTCAAGGCCATAATCCACTTTAATTACATCTCTAGGTAGTTTTCCTTCTTTTCTAACAGGAGCAAATCCTACACCATGTGAATAAGCGACTGGACACCCAATAATGAAACCACGAGCCTCTGGTCCAACAACAAGGTCAATTTCTTTTTCCCTAGCATATTTCACAATTAGGTCTGTAGCATATTTATACGCTTCACCGTCATTCATTAAAGGAGTAATATCCTTAAATTTAATTCCTGGCTTTGGATAATCGTCAACAATTTCAATATACTTTTTTAAATCCATTAATTAATTGCCTCCTCAAGCGAATGCGAACCTTTATTTATTGCATCAAACCATTGCTTTAATTGTTGATATGATGAATACAATAATTGCTTTTCCAATTCAATTCGTTTTGCTTTTAATTGGTATGTTCTCGATTCAGTCAAATCCCTTTTCTTAGCTTGATTTGATAATGAAATAAATCCATTGTCTATTTTAACAAAATCTAATTCAAAAAACACCTGTGACATAAAATCAATTGTTTCCGTTGACCATCCTCTATATTTTGCTAACTCGTGCGCATAGCGATTCATATCAAACGGACCTTTTTTTGCCAGAAATGCATAAAACCATTTAAAATGTTCCCGAGTCGGGATTGTACTGAAAAAATGATCCTGCTCATGGAAAAATAATGTATAAATCCGATTTGGAAAACTAGTATCAAACAGTACTTTTATCAATTCATCATCTTCTGGCAAGTCAAGAAGTACAACATGCTTTGAATCTAGTTGCAGCTCTGTCGCCTCTTCAAAGGAGGAAATTACCGTTACTTCATAATTAGACAGACCAAGTTTTTGAATAGTTTCCTGAGCAAATGAAACTAATCGGAGTTTATCATCTTTGATTTTTTCTAAATAGGATAAAAAATCACGCATCCCACGAATATCAAATAATTGCCACTCATGAACAGCTATATCCTGTAACATAATTTGAGGCTTTCTATTATTATTCCATTCATTAATAGATAATTCTCCTATAACGGAAACCTTCGATAGCGGTGAGATTCCGTCAACAGTATGTCCTAATCCAAATCCAACTCCATCTAAAGCTATTTGGTCTTCCTGAAGCACAATTTTTAAATGACTTTGATCAGACCCAATTCTTCGAAGCGAATTGATTTCAACATCATTGATTTGCACAGTGGGTTTTGGGTTTCCCATTCCAAATGGTGCTAATTTGTTCAACTCTAGTATAGTTTCAATCGAAACATCTTGTATATGGCAAACAGCATCTACAGCTGTGATAGGTTGAAAGTCTTCTGGTGTTAGGACCTCATCTGCAATTGTATTAAGACGATTTCTTAAGTCGGCCACATCTTCTACTTGTAGTGTCATTCCAGCTGCCATTGGATGCCCACCAAAATGCGGTAAAATATCACGACATGTTGATAGATTCTCGTATAGATTAAAACCTTCAATACTTCTTGCTGAGCCTTTTGCCAGACCTTTTTCAGAATCAATACTTAAGACAATTGTTGGCCGGTAGAAGCGGTCAACTAATCTAGAAGCAACAATTCCGATCACCCCAGGATTCCAGCCTTCCCTTGCAATGACTAATACTGAATTTGAAGAAGGTGGAAAGTTTTCCTCTACTTCTTGAATGGCCTCTTGAGTCATTTGATTGACTAATTGCTGCCTTTCTTTGTTCAGTTCATCGATTTCATCGGCTATATATGCTGCTTCTTCTAAATCATTTGTTAATAATAAATCAACTGCAGGATCTGCAGATTGCAATCGACCTACCGCGTTTATGCGTGGACCGATTGCAAATCCAACTGTTTCTTCAGAAATGTCACTGGATTCGATTTTGGCTTTTTTTAATAACGCTCTTAAACCTGGCCGTTTTGTATTTTGTAACGCCCTTATTCCCTTTTTTGCAAGGAGCCGATTCTCCCCAGTTAAAGGAACTAAATCAGCAATTGTTCCAATAACTGCTACATCTAATAATTCTGTAGGGACCTCTCCTCGTAAAGCATGAGCTACTTTAAATGCTACCCCAACTCCTGCCAATTCCTTAAACGGATACTGGCTATTCGGCTTTTTCGGATGGATAATCGCTGTTGCTACGGGTAACACGGGACCAACCTCATGGTGATCCGTAATGATTAAGTCAATACCTAATTCTTTTGCAACCTCTGCTTCATGAAGCGCAGATATACCTGTATCTACAGTAATAATAAGTGAGATTCCTTCCGATTTTGCCCAACGAAAAGCTGTTTCATTTGGTCCATAACCTTCCGTGAATCGATTAGGAATATAAAATTCAACATTGGCACCTTTTTCTTTTAAGGCAGTGACCATGACGGTCGTACTGCTCACACCGTCCGCATCATAATCACCAAACACTAAAATCTGTTCCTCATTTTTAATGGCCAAAGTAATTCTGTCAATAGCCTTATCCATTTGGTCCAATAAAAATGGATCGTGGAACTCAAGTAAATCTGGTTCTAAAAATTCACGTGCTTCCTGGACGGTTGTAATTCCTCTATTCACTAGTAGGGATGCTACTAGAGGTGTAACTTGCAGTTCATTAACTAGTAGATTTGCGTTAGCCTGGTTGTAATCATTTACTTTCCAACGAGTTTTAGATTGTAACAAAAGTTTCACCCCTTAACCATACTATTATATCGAAGCTTTGGGAGTGTTACAACGATTGACATTTTTTATATAGTAGGTTTCCATTTTCAGTCATCATCAGAGTATGGATTGATATGGATAAAAACGTTCTGGACCTCTGCATATTCCATCAGTTTTGCTTTTACCTTTTTCCCAACCTTATGTCCATCTTCAACAGTCATGTAAGGATCGACAGAAATTTTCAAATCAACAATAACATAATGTCCATGCTCGCGAGCATGGAGTTCCGTAATTTTTTTTACTTCTGGAACGGACAGAACCAATTCTCTATATTCAGTTGTATCTTCATCATGTAACACATGATCTAATGTATTGTGTATCGCTTCCGTTCCAAATTCCCAGGCCATTTTTACAATTAAAACAGCAACAACTAACCCCGCAACCGGGTCAGCATAAACAAGCCAGTCAATTCCTAAATAGCCACCAAGAATGGCTCCCACAATGCCCACAAGCGTCGCAATGGAAGCAAAGACGTCAGATCGGTCATCATATGCATTAATTATTAGTGCATCGCTCTTAATTTTTTTTCCGAGATTATATTTATAGCGAAACATGATTTCTTTAATGATGATGGAGAATAGGACAGCATAAATAGCCATCGTCTTTGGAACATCGATAGGCTTAAAAAAAGCCTCAATTGATGCTTTTCCGATTTCAAATCCGACTAGTGCCAGTAGTACAGCAACAATGATGGCCGAAACAGACTCTGCTTTACCATGACCATATGGATGATCTTCATCTGGTGGCCTTTTAGCAGCACGGACCCCAACGAAAACTGCAACAGACCCTGCCACATCAGATGCAGAATGGACCGCGTCTGCAATCAGCGCACGACTATTGGATTGTACCCCAATCACCCATTTTATAATCGCTAGAATGATATTCCCCACTACACCGATAATTATGGCTTTTTCTGCTTGTTTAAAACGATCGTTCTCTTTCAAAAAATCCTCATCCTTCCCATGTAAGTTTGAGAACAAAAATGCGCTTTTTTCATCTGCGCATACGCCATGCTTTTTAGTGTATCCATATTCAAAGAGAAAATAAAAAGTCGTGAAAATTCACGACTTTTACTAATATGTTATACCTGTTGTTCTGATTCAGACTGTGCTGGACGTTTTTTAGTAATTTGCTTTGTCTTCCATACTAACCATAATTGTGCTGCAATGAAAATAGATGAATACATACCAGCTACTAAACCAATTGTTAAGGCGAAAGAAAAATTGGTAATTGCCTGTCCACCTAATAATAATAAAGCAACACTTGTGAAGATAACAGTTATAGCAGTATTAACGGAACGTCCTAATGTTTGTCTTAATCCATTATTTACAATACTTGCAAGATCTTCATATGTTTTAACACGCTTTTTCTTCTTATAAAGTTCACGAATTCTATCGAACGTAACAATTGTATCATTTATAGAGTAACCAATAATGGTTAAAATAGCAGCGATAAATGTTACATCTACTTCAAGTCGTGTAACACTAAAGATAACAATCATAAAGAGAGCATCGTGGAATAGTGCAACAATTGCTGCAAGCCCCATTAACCACTCAAATCGGAATGCAACATAGATAATAATACCCGCCATCGCAATTAAGCTTGCGATAAAGGCATTTCTAGCTAATTCTTTTCCAACTGTTGGAGAGACTGTGCTAACGTTAGGGTCTGCCCCATACAGGTCATGGAAATGAGCTTTTACTTCGTTTACTTTATCTTTAGATAGCTCATCTGCAAAACGAGCCACACCAATGTCACTATTATCTCCTGAAATCAAGATTTCCTTAGCCTCTAGATCAAGCTTACTAAGTTCATCTGTGAACTCTTCTTGAGAGATTGGGTGGTCAGCGAGCACCTCCATACGGGTACCAGCAACAAAATCAATTCCGAGATTAAGCCTAAAGATTACCAATACTGCTATGCCCAAGATAACCATTACACCAGATGCTATAAAGAATTTATTTTTTTGTTTCGCAAAATCAAAACGATCAAATCGAGTTGGATAATTCCCTTCCTCATCGGCATCTGCTAAGTTTCGAATGTCACTTTGTTTAACGCCAAACCAGCTTGGTTTCTTATTTAGAAATTTACTATTTACCCATAGTCCAAGTAATAATCTGCTTCCATATACAGCAGTTATAAAGCTTAGCAAGATACTTACGATTAACATGGTAGCAAAGCCTTTTACAGCACTTGTCCCAAAAATAAATAGAACTACACCTGCTAAAAGAGTTGTAATATTTGCATCAAAAATTGTTAGGAATGAGTTTTTACTTCCTGAACGATACGCAGATAAGATAGATTTTCCGGACTTAATTTCTTCCTTTATTCTTTCATAGGTAATAATATTTGCATCGACGGCCATACCTACTCCAAGGATTAAGGCTGCAATGCCTGGTAGAGTAAGAACTGCATTCATCCAATCAAATACTAATAAGTTTAAATAAACAAAGATACTTAATGTAATAGCAGCAATCAGTCCAGGGAATCGGTAAAAAATAAGCATAAATAATAGCACTAAGAAAATACCAATTGCCCCTGCGAAAACAGTTTTGTCTAGAGCTTGCTCACCAAATTTTGCTCCAACAGATGTGGAATAGATTTCTTCTAAATCAACAGGTAGTGCCCCTGCATTTAACAAAGAAGCGAGTTCTTTTGCAGATTCAACTGTAAAGCTGCCTCCTTCTATTGAGACCGTCTTTCTATTGAATACTTCATTTACAGATGCTGCTGAAAGGTACTTTGGATTTGGCTTCTTACTTTCAGCCTCAAAGGAATCCACACCTTCTTCAAAATCCAACCATATCACCATTAAATTGTTTGGAGCTTGGTCAAGAACTTTTTGTGTAGCATTTTTTAGGTCATCTGAATTTTTAACGGTTAGAGAAACGGCTGGTTTTCCCATTTGGTCGAACGCCTGACTAGCACCATTTTGCGCTAGTTGTGAGCCGTCAAGTAAAACGTTATCGTTTACATCTCTGAAGGTTAGTTTTGCTTGTGTAGATAGGATGTCACGAACCTTTTGTTGGTCTTCAACACCCGCTAATTGCACACGAATGCGATCCTTACCTTCAATTTGAATATTTGGTTCATTTACCCCTAGTACGTTTACACGGTTATTTAAGGCATTCACCGTACTTACTAAGGCTTCCCTATCAATTACATCGCCTTTCTTAGCAGGTTGTACCTCATAAAGGATTTCAAAACCACCTTGAAGATCGAGTCCTAATTTAATATTTTTTGCGGTATCTGTACCGGTTACTCCGATTAATGCTCCAAAGAGAAGCACCAATACAAAAAACACCACAATGCGGCCTTTTTTAACCATAAGTATGTATATCCTCCTTTATATAAGAAAAGCGAAAGGTGCCCTGCCTATCGGTACAAGCATAAGACGAGCGCTTGCAGAAGGCGCACTTGCCTTCAAAAGCGATTGGCTTATGTCCACTGGCCGATGGAGCCAAGAGCTTGACAATTCTATTCTAGTAAAAAACCTAGCCTGTCCTTTAAGCCCTCCATCACAATTATGAAACAATGCGATTTTGATGTCAATTACAGCTTTTGTGAATATTAAACTACATCTAAATAATTTAAGGTTCTATGAATTATAGTAATTTTTCTAAAGCGGCTTTTCCTTCACCTTCAAACCAATTCGGTGCTTTAAAAGCCTCTACTGTTGCATAGTTCATATAATCTCCAACTTTTACTCCGAGAATATCACTGACAATTTGGTGCAATTGCTTTTCTTCTCTTTCTTTTCTCCATGTTTTACTTTTCATGAACTCCCACAGTTCTTCCTCTTTAACGCTGTCGTATCCATAAAGTACGAATTCTTCCAGCTTGCTCTTTAAAAATGGACGAACTGTTTCACGATACTTGTCATACATGTGATTCTCTGATTGACTCACTCATCATCTCTCCCATTTTTCAACTAACTAATCAAATGCGCCTTGGCGTATTTGTGCCTAGATTTTTTCGAGCTTGCTCGAAAAGATTCCTTTCAAAATCTGTGGCATCCGCCGGAGGCTTTAACTATATTCAGTATAAGTTTTGACCTCTACTGAATATAGTTAACAATACTTGTCATGCTTGGCCACCTACTTAGCATATAGTTAATTGTAAATGATATCACCTTTTTTGAGAAGGTAGGGAAAATGAATTGTCAAAGCAAACATTCCTTAAAGGTACGTTAATATTAATTATTGCAGGTCTCATTACTAGAATATTGGGGTTTATTAATAGAATTGTTGTCGCCCGTCTTATCGGTGAAGAAGGTGTAGGGCTGTATATGATGGCAATCCCTACATTTGTCCTCACCATTACATTAACCCAGATGGGACTTCCAGTGGCCATATCGAAATTAGTAGCTGAAGCAGAGGCACAGGGTGATAGAAGAAAAATTAAAAAAATCTTGGTTGTTTCCCTATCCATTACTGGGACATTAAGTATTATTTTTACACCTATGATGATTTTTCTTGCACCATTATTATCTGAGACGCTTCTAACCGATGAAAGGACATATTATCCTTTGTTAGCAATATCACCGATTGTCCCAATCGTAGCGATATCTTCTGTTCTCCGTGGTTATTTTCAAGGTCGTCAAAATATGAAGCCACCTGCCTATTCACAGGTAATTGAACAAGTCGTCAGAATTACCTTAGTGTATGTATTTACGAATGCGTTTTTACCAATGGGGATTGAATACGCTGCAGCAGGTGCAATGCTTTCTGCCGTTGTGGGAGAATTAATGTCACTCATTTATTTATTCTTTATGTTCAAACTGAAAAAACGAATCCGAATCCGGCAAAACTTTTTTAAATCAGCTAAGCACGGAAAGGAAACTTTCAATGATTTGACACGAATTGCGGTACCAACATTAGGCAGTAGAATGATTGGGTCGATTTCTTGGTTTTTTGAACCGATTGTCGTTGCCCAAAGCTTAGCCATTGCAGGCGTCGTAACACATATCGCGACCAGACAATACGGGGAGTTAACCGGTTTTGCATTACCACTACTTATGCTTCCTTCATTTATTACGACTTCACTTTCTACGGCACTTGTGCCTTCTATAAGTGAAGCAGCAGCAAAAAAGCAAACATTATTAATTGAATATCGTCTCAAACAGGCGTTACGATTATCTCTTGTTTCAGGTGGCTTAGCAATTGTTGTTTTATATGTGTTTGCTTCTCCAGTAATGGAGCTAATGTATGGGAATAGTAATTCAGCCATTTATATAAAAGTAATGGCTCCGTTTTTTATCTTTTATTACTTCCAAGGTCCACTTCAAGCAACCTTGCAGGCTCTTGATTTAGCCAAAGCTGCAATGATTAATAGTTTTATCGGTAATTTTATAAAAACTGGCGCAATTTTTATTCTAGCAACAAGACCTTCCCTTGGGATTATGGGGGCAGCTCTTGCTATTGTCATTGGAATGATGCTTGTAACCTTGCTGCACTTTTCAACAATTGTAAAAGTGATTTCCTATAGTTTTTATGTTAAGGACTATATAAAGAGTGGTATAACCATGGTTCTAGCAGGAATAGGTGGTCATTACTTTTATCAATTCTGTTTAACGGATGGTTCCCTTGCTATGAGAACACTGTCAGCAATTGGTGTTACATCATTCATTTATATTGTTTTATTATTTGTATTTAAGCTTTTAACAAAAGAGGAAGTTAAGAGAATTCCGTTTATTGGACCAAAGCTTGCAGCACTTTTGTAATTACTAAGCCAGAAGGTAACCCGACCGTGGTTACCTTTTTTCATCTTTTATATCTACATGCAGTTTTCCATGATGATAATTACAAATAGAAATTTTCTTAATATCACTATAACCTAATTTCTTCAACTCAGATCGGAGCCAAAATTCTGTCTTATTAATTTGTGTTAAATGTTCCACTTGTATTTCTCCATCAAGAACGACTGGTAAATCAATTGTATAGTCTGAGAAATCAGAAGGTTCATTTTTACTTTTTTCCAACACGGACAATTCTCCTGATGACTCAAGTATAGCAAATTCCACATCAGCTAAATTTTTTATGTTTTTTTCACGTAGTTGCATCATAAGATCATCATGATTATATCGTTGCTGTCTCATAGCATGTTCATCAATTTTACCCCTATTCACAATAACTGTTGGACGTCCATCGATGAGTTCTCTAAGTTTTTTACTTTTTAACGACAGCAGGGCTAGTAAGTATTGTATCCCCATTAGTAAAATCATTGGTATCAGTGAATGGAGTATTGGGTCTCTAGTACTCTCGATACCGATAACAGCCATCTCTGCAATCATCATAAAAACGACTAAATCGATAAGACTGAGTTCCCCAATTTCCCGTTTACCCATTAACCGAAAAATTGTTAACAAGATAACATAAAGTAAAATAGTCCTCCCTACAATGATGAGGTATTCTTCCAATGAAAGTCCCCCCTCTCAAATGGACCCTAATATATAAAACACATACTGCAACTTAGTGTGCTCAAATTCTCTTAAAACATTATTCGAATTTTTCCTGATATGTTAAATGGACAAGAAAAGTTTGTATTTTTTATTCTAATTCATTGTGATAGTGAATATGCTCGTACTAAGGGTTATCTGTATACATTTGAGGGGGAGAGAATCGATATGAGGAAAATGGGAGTTGCAATGGTTTATGGTGTGGTAGCAATTTTTTTAATTGTTATTGTATCTAGTTTACTAATCTCACTATTACTTCGATTTACTTCACTTCAGGAATCTTCAATGTCCTGGGTGATTTTAGGGGCTTCCTTCCTTGCTCTTTTCATCGGTGGTTTTGTTTCAGGTGGAAAAGGAAAGGAAAAAGGTTGGCTCATTGGTGGAGGCACAGGTATTTTATATTCTATCATTGTATTCATTGTTCAATTCTTAGGGTATGATGCTACATTCACTGCGGAACAAACAATGTATCATGTTGGTTTTTTAGCGGCAGCTGTAATTGGTGGAATTTTCGGTGTAAATATGACCACTCCTTCAAGAAGAGATGCTTAATAGAAAAACAAAAAAAGAGCGCCCGAGTCGCTCTTTTTTTTATGAAAAATTAGTCCTTGATGACATCACGTACTGCTTGTCTGTCATATGTAAGATTTGCATTTCCAGATTTAATAATAATCTTGTTTTCGTCAATTGCATCAACTGTTCCGTGTAAACCGCCTACAGTTACAACCTTATCCCCTTTTTGCAGGTTAGATTGCATATTAAGAGTAGCTTTTTGACGCTTTTGTTGTGGACGAATTAACAAGAAATAGAAAATCGCAAACATTAGAATCAAAGGACCAACTGTTCCTAAAATACCTTCCATTTATTTCACCTCCCGACTCTATCTTTTTTTTCATTTTTTCTTTAGTTAGAAGTTTTTCGCGTTCGGCTTATTAAAACCATATCGCTCAAAAAATTCTTCACGGAAGTCTCCAAGACGATCTTCGCGAATCGCTTGACGGACTTGCTCCATTAATTTTAACAGAAAATGAAGATTATGATAAGTAGTAAGTCTTATTCCGAATGTTTCACTTGTTTTTATTAAGTGTCTAATATAAGCACGGCTATAATTTTTGCATGTATAACAATCGCAATTTTCGTCCAACGGTCCAAAATCACGTGCATACTCCGCGTTTTTAACAACTAATCTTCCTTCGCTAGTCATAAGCGTTCCATTCCTAGCAATTCTAGTTGGTAGTACACAGTCAAACATATCAATGCCACGAATTGCTCCATCGATCAAGGAATCCGGCGAACCAACACCCATTAAATATCTAGGCTTATTCGTTGGTAAAAGTGGTGTTGTAAACTCGAGTACCCTGTTCATAACGTCTTTAGGCTCACCAACAGATAAGCCACCTACAGCATAGCCTGGGAAGTCTAGGGATACTAAATCCCTTGCACTTAGTTTACGAAGTTCCTCATATTCCCCTCCCTGAACAATACCAAATAGTCCCTGGTCATGTGGGCGACTATGTGCCTGTATGCATCTTTCAGCCCAACGACTGGTACGTTCAACAGATTTCTTCATATATTCAAAGCTAGCTGGATATGGTGGACACTCATCAAATGCCATCATAATATCTGAGCCAAGTGCATTTTGTATCTCCATTGCTTTTTCTGGTGACAAAAATAACTTATCTCCATTTAAATGATTACGGAAATGAACGCCTTCTTCTTTAATTTCTCTAAATTCACTTAAACTAAATACCTGAAATCCTCCCGAATCAGTGAGAATTGCTCGATCCCAGTTCATGAATTTATGCAAGCCACCCGCTTCTTTGATGATTTCATGGCCTGGTCTTAACCATAGATGGTAGGTATTACTTAGAATAATACCAGCACCCATCTCCTTAAGGTCTTCTGGTGACATTGTCTTTACCGTTGCAAGTGTTCCCACTGGCATGAAAGCAGGTGTTTCAAAAGAACCGTGCGGGGTATGTACAATTCCTAGTCTCGCACCTGTTTGCTTACAAGTCTTAATATGTTCGTATCTTATTGCTGTCACTTATATGTCTCCTTTATCGTGGGTGTGATAACTCACCACCCGAAATATCAAATTTGGACTGTGTCTTACTTAATTAGCATTGCATCTCCGAAGCTAAAGAATCGATACCGTTCTTTTACTGCTTCGTTATACGCATGAAGTATATTCTCGCGTCCGGCCAGTGCACTTACAAGCATAATCAGTGTTGACTTTGGAAGATGGAAGTTTGTTATAAGACCATCAATTGCCTCATACTGATATCCTGGGTATATAAATATATTCGTCCAACCGCTTGATTCAACGAATTTGCCATTGTTTTTCACAATCGTTTCAAGGGTTCTAGTTGAGGTAGTTCCCACAGAAATGATTTTACCGCCATTTCTTTTTACCTCATTTAGTAAATTAGCAGTTTCCTCTGTCATTTGATAAAATTCAGAATGCATATCATGATCTTCAATTGTGTCTGCGCTGACGGGACGAAATGTTCCTAACCCAACATGCAAGGTAATAAAAGCTGTATGTACTCCCTGATCACGGATTTGCTGTAAAAGTTCTTCTGTAAAATGCAGCCCAGCTGTAGGCGCTGCTGCTGAACCACGATGTTTTGCATACACTGTTTGATATCGTTCTTTGTCATCCAATTGCTCATGAATATAAGGGGGCAATGGCATCTCGCCTAAGGCTTCCAAAACTTCATAAAATATACCTTCATAATGAAAGTTCAACATTCTTCCACCGTGATCACCGATTGACGTACACGTTGCTTTTAATCGCCCATCACCAAAGGTTAACACAGTACCTTCTTTCACACGTTTTGCAGGCTTTACAAGAGTCTCCCAATTATCACCGTCTTTTTGTTTTAAAAGGAGTACTTCTACTTTTGCACCCGTGTCCTCTTTTACCCCATAAAGTCTTGCTGGCAACACACGTGTATCGTTTAAGACTAGGCAATCTCCTTTATTTAGATAAGATAGGATTGAACGAAAATGAGTATGAGTAATTGCCCCTGTCTCTTTGTCCACTACCATTAAGCGCGAAGCTTCTCGATTTTCCAGCGGTGTTTGTGCAATTAATTCCTCCGGTAAATCAAAATCAAATAATTCTACTTTCATATTTCCACCTAATTTCTACTGACTTTCTAACGAAACTTACCAAATACGTAAAAAATTAATGATAATACAATACTAATTACAATAGATGTAACGATTGGAAAATAAAATGTGGTATTTCCTTTTTTCACTACAATATCCCCAGGCAGTTTTCCTATAAAATGCATAATAAAACCGACTACTAATAGTAGAATCCCCATTATCATTAGCATTTTACCCATTTTAACTTTATTCACTCCTTATAAGGTATCGGAACGAAGGCATCTATTTGTTAGTCAATTTTCGTGTAGGAAAAAACTTAATTGAATAAAGTTAAAAAGCCTCCGGCGGATGCCACGATTTTTCAAAGGTAATTTTTCGAGCGAGCTCGAAAAAAATCGGGCGCATATACACCAAGGCGTATATGATTAGGTTATTACTCCTTTGGAACCTCAATTTGAAAATGTCGATATACTTGTTCAGTTACAATTCGACCACGCGGGGTTCGTTGCAAGAAACCAATTTGCAGAAGGTAAGGCTCATATACATCTTCAATCGTATGCGCCTCCTCGCCGATCGTTGCAGCAATCGTCTCGAGACCAACCGGACCACCTCGAAATTTCTCAATGATTCCTCTAAGTAATTTATGGTCAATATGATCAAGACCTAAACGGTCAACCTGTAGCAATTCTAGAGCAATATCTGCCATTTGTGTTGTAATGGTACCATTGCCACGTACCTGTGCGAAGTCTCTTACTCGTCTTAGTAAACGGTTCGCAATCCTTGGAGTCCCTCTTGATCGTCTCGCAATTTCTTTGGCTGCTTGTCCATCAATTTCTACTTCCAACAATTCAGCTGTTCTTGTTACAATACCAGCTAATTGATTTTCAGTGTAATATTCAAGTCGACTCAGCACCCCAAATCGATCCCTAAGAGGTGCAGATAATGAGCCAGCACGTGTTGTTGCTCCAACTAAAGTAAAGGGGGGTAAGTCAAGTCGAACAGAACGTGCCCCCGCTCCCTTACCAATCACGATATCCAAACAGAAATCCTCCATCGCAGGATATAAAACCTCCTCGATGGACCTTTGAAGGCGATGAATTTCGTCAATAAAAAGGACATCACCAGGTTCAAGTGCTGTCAAAATAGCCGCTAAATCCCCAGGCCTTTCTATAGCTGGCCCTGAGGTTGTCCGTATATTTACACCCATTTCATTTGCGATAATCGTAGCTAGCGTTGTTTTTCCAAGTCCTGGAGGTCCATATAATAATACATGGTCCAGGGTTTCTTGTCTCATTTTAGCTGCTTCAATAAATATCGATAAATTTGATTTTACCTTTTCTTGACCAATATATTGAGCTAAGGTTTGTGGTCTGAGGCTTTGCTCGATTGCTGACTCTTCGTAATTGGCACTACCTGAAACGATTCTGTCCTCCATCCAAGCATCCTCCTTATTTTAATAGCTTTTGTAAAGCCTTTTTAATATATTGATCCGTTGAGAGCTTTTCTTTTCTTAGCTCTGGCAACACTTTATTGATTTCTCTCTCCGCATAACCTAACACCTTAAGCGCTTCAACTGCTTCATCAATTTCTGTGTGACTCGTATTATCCACAAATTCATGATCTTCACTAAACAAATCGGGATGGAGCGTTGGCATAAGGTCATGGAGCTTTCCTTTAAGATCTAATATAATTTGTCGAGCTGTCTTTTTCCCTACACCTGGAAACTTGACAAGGAATTTTTCATCCTCGTTTTCAATCGCACGAATGACTTGTTCTGGTTCCCCCGAAGCCAAAATCGCGAGTCCTCCCTTTGGACCAATCCCTGTAACATTTAAGAGTTTCAAAAATAAAGCACGCTCTTCACGTGTCTTAAAGCCATAAAGTGCTAATATATCTTCTCTTACATGCTGATATGTATAAACAATTTCCTTATTATTTTTTTTAAAAATAAACGGATTTGGTGTAAGAATTTGGTAGCCCACTCCATTATTTTCGATAACGATATATTCCGGATTTATGTAGTCAACCGTCCCTTTAATAAATTCAATCAAACTTATTCTCTCCCCTACTTTGCTGTACCCCATTTTATCATATTCGTCAAAAAAAGACTAAAAATAAAAGAGAGACTAGAAGGGGTCTAGTCTCTCAAAAATGTTTTATATCAAGGGGAGGATGTATAAGTTTTGTAGGTTTCAATGACATTAATATACTCATCTTTAGTCCCTATTTTGATTCCCTTTTTTAGTAAATCATGTTGATAACTTTCAAGCTTCTCAACGTCGATCTGAAAGAATGATTGGATAACCTTTTCTGATTCATCTGGTTTTCCATTAAAGATAGATAAAATTCCATCTTCCGTTATACCAAAATAGCCATTTGTTTTAAGCAAAGGTGAAATATCGTCTATTCGTTGTTGAAAAACAACTTGAGTATCATCTTGATGGACTAGGTTCCAGTCCTCATACTGTGCCCAAAAATCTTCCATTGATAGGATTGTTTCTTTTATTATTTCTTCACTTACCTCGCCGTCTACATAAACACGTTCAAGAATAACAGTGACCTCTAATGGACCGGTTACCTCTTGAACAGAATTATTATGTTCTTCTTTTAACTCGGCATTAATTCCAGAAAAGCTAGGCAATATAAAAACAATCGTTAGACAAACGATTACTTTTACAATCATTCTCATTTTGGCATCACCTCTTACAATTAGTTGCCAACTCTTATTTACACTTGTATATGACCGTCCCACACAAATTAGTTTGACCATTATTAACAAGAATATCCAATGTTTTTTGAAAAAATATTCCATAAAAAAAGGATGTCCCAAAGGACACCCAATTAAATATGCAATATGCAGGTTACGTTAACCCCTATTATGATTTGTGAATGGCTCACGAATAGCATCGCCAATGTTGTCAAAAAGGTCTTTTATGTCAGCATCAATTGTCTCACGTCTATTCCCGTTACGTATATCATTATCGATATCACGTACTCGTGTAAAAGTACCTTCATCTGTCACAACATTGACATTACGTTTTCCAACTAATGGCTGTACAGCCCTTTCTACAGCGTCTTGGACATTATTACGATTTGAATTATCGTTCGTATCAACAGCAACTAAAACATTATCGTCTGTTACGATGACACGAGCATCATCAACATTTTTTACCTTTGAAGCACGTTCGGAAATTTTTCGAACTAAATTTCCGTTGTCATTGTAATATCCATATGTTTGTACTCTATGGTTATTGTCATTGAGATGGCTGTGATAGTTAGTATCGGAATGTCCATGTCCATTATCTCTAATTGTATTTGGGTTACCATCATTAAAAGGGTTAACTGTTCGACCATTACGGTTATTCATGATACCATTTCGACGTTGTTCGTCGCGATAATTCATGATCCCAGGACGATTTTTTCTTGTTTTATCATTGTTATTTACCATACCGGTTCTGTCATCGTTATTCCTGTTGTTCATGATGCCAGTGCGATTATTTCTGTCATTTCGATTGTTCATAATACCGGTACGGTCATTCCTGTTATTCCCTGTGCGATCCATAATTTCTGTTAATGGACCATCATTGTCACGAAGACGGTTTCCATTTCCATCTTCATTATTTCGATTATTTTCATTCGAGTAATAACCGATTGGTCTAGCATTATCATTATAATCCTTGTTTGGACCCGCCCCTTGATTATCTGTATTACACGCCGTTAGACCACCAAGTAATAATGCTGCAGTCGAAACTGTATAGAGTATCTTCCTCAATACAATAACCCCCTTTGACCTTTTGAACATATCTACATGTTCACCTTTAGGTTGGCTTATTCAAAGGGGGATTATTTCTGTTAGTTTTTTGCAGGTTGTTTAAATCTTGGACAGATAAGTCTGTTTTATTCTTTTTACATTATTAGAATTTATCTTTTATATAAAGACTAAAAAAAATACAAGGACGAAAATGTATGATTTATTCGTCCTTCTTTATATGTTTATGATTAGTCGTCTAAGTCATCATCAACATCTGGCATGTTAAACATAGGGTTAAATGGCATTTGCTGATTTGGATTCATTCCAAACGGTGCACCCTGATATCCCGGGAATCCACCACCTTGGAACTGAGGTTGAAATGGTGGTTGGAATTGTCCTTGAAATCCTGGTTGCCCCATCATTGGGTAGCCTTGTTGCGGGAATCCTGCAAATGGTGGTTTCGGTCCACCACAGCCACAATCTTTTTTATTATAAAATTGTGATGGCATCATTTGTGGATTCATTGGTCCAGCAAAACCTGGTCCTGGATTGTTAGCCATCGCTGGACTTACGGCTTGTGGTGCAACTTGCATTGGCATATTTGGTCCGAAGCCAGCAGGTCCAGGGAAACCTCCATTAAATCCGTAACCCGGCATTACTGGAGTAACTGGTACACATGGCCCCATTGGAAACGGCGGTGCCTGCATTGGTGCCATTTGTGGCATTACATGTACATCTTCAAATTCATCTTCTACACCTGCGACCATTTGAGGCATTTGTGCTTGCATAATATTAAAATTGTTAATATCGATTTCAAATGGATGTTGCGGTTGCATTTGTACTGGTGGCATTTGTACTGGTGCCATTTGAACAGGTAGCATTTCTTCTTTTACTTCCTCTTTTACCCCTTCTGTTCGAGGGAATCCTCCCATCGGATTAAATGGCCCTTGTTGTGGTGGGAAGCCTCCCTGAAACCCTGGTACATAATTAAAGCCATACCCAGGCATAACTGGCGTAATTGGTACACAATTATTAAACATAGCTGGCTGTTGTAACGGCATTTGTGGCATTTGCTGCATTTGTGGCATTTGCGGCATTTCTGCTTCAAAATCCTCTTCTGGTCCAAAATCTTCTTCCGGCGCCATCATTCCAGGTAGAATATTGGTTGGTGGTGTTGGAATTTGTGGCATCCCCATTTCCATTAGATTAAAATTATTTATATCGATTTCTAGTGGCTGATATTGCGGCATTTGTGGTGGCGGTGCAACTGGCATCTGTGGTTGAGCAATTGGCATCTGCGGCATCACAAAAATCTGAGGCATTTGTGGCATTTGAGGAATATATGGTCCAGTCTCAACGCCCTTTACTTCCTCTTCAACCTCTGGTACCTCCTCTTCAAAATCCATTACAGGAAAAGGTTGTGGTGCAATTTCAGCAAATGGATGCTGAATCTGTTCCTCTTTCGGTGCTACATTAATCTGAGCCTCTTTTTTAGCACCACCAATTTGAGCTTCTTTTTTTACATGAACAGTTCCGGTTGGCACCTTAATTTTCATACCAGGCATAATCATATCGGGATTACTTAACTGAGTATTGACAGCTTTTAGTTCTTGGAAGTCGACCCCATATTTTTTTGCAATTTCCCATAAGGTGTCGCCTTTTTGAACGATATGGATCTTCACGCGATTTTCCCCTCCTATACATAAGTCAATACATACTATGTCAAAATAGGCAAATTGCCACTATTTCTCATCACAACTTATGCATAGGCTTCACAAATTATGTACAGCATGAGGGCTGGTCAAGCATAAAAAGTCTGTAAAAATCAAATACACCTTGGAGTATTTGTCGTCCGATTTCTTTCGATTCGAAAAATGGATCATAGCATCCGCTGGAGAATTAACTACAACTAAATAAAGTTAAAGACTCGACGAATTGCCGAGTCTAAATACGATAATATGGATAACTTCCTAAAACAGTCACTCCGCTCCCTAGGGCTTCTAATTCTGCAATTGCACTTGGGATTAAAATTTCATCCATTCTTTGTTCAATATCAATTAAAAATAAATAATTACCAAGACCAGTTTTCATAGGTCTTGATTCGATTTTAGACAAATTTAACTTTCTCCAGGCAAAAACGGACAATACCTGATGTAATGCCCCGGCTTGATCGGAAGGCAATGTAACCATCAAGGTTGTTTTATCTCCTGTATTTTCCTTAGTTAAATCTAAATCTAACATTTCTTTATGTAAAACAACAAATCGTGTATGGTTATTATCAAAATCATGAATGTCATGTTTTACAATCGATAAACCATATTCCTTTGCCGCAAATGAGTTTGCAATAGCTGCATGATTCTGATCTGGATGCTCACTTACAAATTTAGCGGCTGCACCCGTTGAACTTGTTTCAATGGGCTGTATATTTGGAAAATGGTTATATAAAAATTTATGGCACTGCGCGATTGCATGTGGGTGTGAATAGATGCCTTGTACATCTTCCCAATTGTTTGTATTGTTGGGATGCACCATTAAATGCTGTTTGATTGGAATTATCACTTCACCAATAATTTTAAGTTGTTTTACATGAATTAGATAATCAATTGTTAAATTAACCGTTCCTTCAATCGTATTTTCAATTGGAACGACAGCCACATCCACTTCCCCATTTTCTACTGCATCAATACATGCAGGGATTGTTCGATATGGTTTGTTTTCCTTACCGGGAAACAAGGCCGCAACCGCTTGTGCTGTGAATGTTGCATTCGGTCCTAAAAACCCGACATTAGTAATGTTCATCGATTTTCCCCCTATGCTCCTGTTCCAAGAATTTCAACTTTATCTACAAATTCAAGTTTACGAAGTCTAGCTAGGAGGTCAGTTACTTCACCATGCATACCAGATGTGTTTAATGAGAGTGTTACATTCGCTTTTCCCCTAAGCGGAATTGTTTGGTGGATTGTTAATACATTACAACCAGTATCTGCTACAGTTCTTAATAATTGAGAAAGGGTACCAGACCGGTCCTCCAGATGAAAAAACAATGAAATGATTTTTTCCTTAACAGTCGTATGAAAAGGGAATACAGTGTCTTTATATTTGTAATATGCACTTCTACTTAAGTCAACTTTCTGTGTTGCTTCTGCAATAGATTGTGCTTCTCCACTGTCTAATAGTTCCTTTGCATCCAATGTTTTACGAACTGCTTCTGGAAGTACATCCTCACGAACAAGATAGAATTTGCCATCCATGTAAGCTACTCCCCCCTACTTACCTTCTTTTAAACATGTTATTTATTCTATAAATTCAAATTCATATTCAAGCAATTTTACGATATCCCCGTGTTTTGCACCTTTTTCACGTAATGCATCGTCGATTCCCATACCACGCAATTGGCGGGCGAATCGTTTTACTGACTCATCTCTTGTAAAATCAGTCATCTTAAAGAGTTTTTCGACTCGTTCTCCAGAAATTACAAAAGAGCCGTCACTTTCACGCGAAATAACAAAATCTACTTCTTCTTTTTCGTGACGATACATCACGCGGTGATTGCTCGTATCTTCCTCGACCTCTAGCGGAAATTCTGGAGTCGTTTCAAGTAAATCTGCAATCGTGAATAACAAGTCGCGAAGACCTTGTCTCGTTATTGCCGAAATTGGAAAAATTTTCACATCATCCTGGAGCTTCTCTTTGAATGCTTTTAAATTTTCTTCAGCTTCAGGTATATCCATTTTATTTGCGACCACCACTTGTGGACGTTCAGTTAAACGAAGATTATATTCCTTTAATTCTTGATTAATAGTGAGATAATCCTCATAAGGATTGCGTCCTTCCATTGCTGACATATCAATTACATGAACAATGACTCTTGTTCGTTCAATATGTCTCAAAAATTGATGTCCCAGTCCGACGCCTTGGTGTGCTCCCTCAATTAAACCAGGAAGGTCAGCCATCACAAAGCTGCGTCCATCTTCTGTTTCAACAACACCAAGATTTGGTACAATCGTTGTAAAATGGTACTCTGCAATTTTTGGTTTTGCAGCAGAAACAACTGATAATAGAGTAGACTTTCCTACACTTGGAAAACCAACTAGACCTACATCAGCTAAAACCTTAAGTTCAAGTTTTACATAACGTTCCTGTCCTGGCTCACCATTTTCAGCAATTTCTGGTGCAGGATTTGCTGGTGTTGCAAATCGAGAGTTTCCTCTTCCACCACGACCACCTTTAGCGATAACTGCTCTTTGGCCATGCTGTGTTAAATCTGCAATAACCACACCTGTATCATCATCTGTTACGACTGTGCCAGGGGGAACCTTAACAACCATAGGCTCTGCGTTCTTTCCGTGCTGATTCTTAGACATTCCATGTTCCCCACGTTTTGCTTTAAAGTGGCGTTGGTATCGGAAGTCCATTAAGGTTCTTAAACCTTCTTCAACTTCAAAAATGACGTCCGCGCCTTTTCCACCATCTCCACCTGCAGGACCACCCATTGGAACATATTTCTCACGACGATAAGCAACCATTCCGTTACCACCGTCTCCACCTTTTACATACACTTTGACTTGATCAACAAACATCTCTTACCTCCGGTTATTTATGCACCTAAATTTTCATGCAATATGTATTGTTATACTTACTTCTTTATTATGTACTTTATACTCAGTTATTTGCGGGAATTGTTCTGATTTGCTTATTCTAGTTAACCAATTTGTAAGGTATTCCCTATCTTTTAGTATTCCACTAAAATCGAAAAAGAATCGAGTTTCCTCTAACGAACAGTCTATAGTAAGGGATAAATGATTTTCTCCCATTTCATCTACCGCTTCTTCCAGTATCGCAAAAAATTGCGAACACCATTCTGTTAGTTTTGAATCGTAGTTTGATAAATTTCGAATATCACCGACAACATCATAGTCAAATTGATATTTATGAGGCTCCCAATTTAAGGTCATGATAAGTGCAGCAAAAGTTGGAATTTGTAAATTTGTAAGATGTGTTTCATTTTGAGCATCTATAACAATTTCTTCAATTATCGTATTAACCCGATCAATTTTATTTAGTGCGATGTTCCCTTTGATTAGCTGTATTTTATTTAACCAATCGTGACGTGTATGTTTTAAAACTTCAATCGTACTCCAATTTTTATTCATGTCATTTCCCCTAAAATTCAATGTGTCAATAGACAACATTTAGATTTCGAATCTTGTCTAAAAATTATATCAAACCTTGGAAAATAACACTACATTCTACAATCAGGATTATTTCAATAAATACAAAAAAGAGGTTGAAAAGGACCGCTTCGACAAAAACGCCACGGCTTCATGTCTTGTCGACACTAGCACATCCTGTGCGTCGAAAGTTCAAGGCGGCGCAGCTTTGAGGACCGGAGCAAGGCAACTGCTTGAGTTAACATCCTTGCAGCCCTGCGCTGAGGAATTAACTTCTTGAATAAACTAGTAGACGCAAGCGCATAAACTTGTTGTTCTCGATGTTCGCTGGAGCAATGACCGCAGAAGTTCGAAGTGTCATTTTCATCCTCCAAAAAATAAAACTCTAACCTTAAGGTTAGAGTTTTACACGATTACGCTTCTTGCGCAGCTGGGTATACACTTACTTGTTTGCGGTCACGGCCTACACGCTCAAATTTAACAACTCCGTCAACTTTTGCGAATAGAGTGTCGTCACCACCACGGCCAACGTTTACTCCTGGGTAAATTTTAGTACCACGTTGACGGTATAAAATTGATCCACCAGTTACGAATTGACCGTCAGCACGTTTTGCACCAAGACGTTTCGCGATTGAATCACGACCGTTTTTAGTACTACCTACCCCTTTTTTAGAAGCGAAGAATTGAAGGTCTAATCTTACGAACATTATTGTCCACCTCCTATTAATGAAGTTTTTTATGATTGAATTTTCATATATTGTCCATAATCAAGTTCAATCGTTTGTAAGGATACAAGCATTCCCTCTAGAAGAAGCTGCACCTTTTCCCTCGTTGCCTCATCCTCGAGTTGAGGAATTTGACAGCGGAGGAATCCATTTTTTTCTTGTTCCAATATCGGCTCTACTTTACAGAGAGCATATATGGAATTAATGGCACCAAAAGCAACTGCTGAGGCACCTGCACAAACGATATCCTTTCCAGGAACATCATATTCGGCATGTCCACTCATTGTAAACGAGTCGATTCTACCAGAACTATTACGGTTAATAGTTACTTTTATCATGATAGAAAGCCTTATGCGTTGATTTTTTCGATTGTAACTTTAGTGTAAGGTTGACGATGACCTTGTTTTTTACGGTAGTTCTTTTTAGCCTTGTATTTGAAAACAATGATCTTCTTAGCGCGACCTTGCTTTTCAACTTTAGCTGTAACAGTTGCACCTTCAACAGTTGGGCTGCCAACTTTTACGTTTTCGCCACCTACGAATAAAACTTTGTCAAAAGTAACTGTTCCACCTTGTTCTACGTCAAGCTTTTCAACATAGATTTCTTGGCCTTCTTGAACTTTGATTTGCTTACCGCCAGTTTCAATAATTGCGTACATATTTGCACCTCCTAATAGTATGACTAAGACTCGCCAATACACAGGCGCTCCATTGATGGAAACTTAACTACCTGGAATGAGCGGTTGTAGCAGTGGGTGCTACAAACAATAACATGAAAATATTATCACAAAGACAAGTTGGAGTCAATCATTTCTTATATTAGGATTGATTATTTAGCCTTCCTTCCACTTCATCAATGGATCCTGTATGTCTAATTAAATAGTTATGTCGGGGGGAAGCTATTTCAGTTACATAAATACGAAAAGACAGGGCTTCTTCCAAACGTTTCTTATGATTCATGTTTTCTCCGAGCAGTACTTGTTTTACTTCTGCGGTTGTTTCAACCCAAATCGCATCGTGGTCCATGCCTTTATATTCCCATAATTCACGCTCAAGTTTGAAAGCAATCGTCTCGGCAGAGTCTACCCGTCCTGTGCCTGAACAAGTTGGACAACACGTCTGCAATATTCCTGAAAGATCTTGCCTGGTTTTCTTCCGTGTTAGCTCGAGAATACCTAGAGAAGTAAAGCCATGAATAGTGATCCGATTTCGATCTTCCTTCGCTACAGAACGTAAGGCTTGGATGACTTTTTGGCGATCATCATTATGCTTCATATCAATAAAATCAACCAAGACAATACCACTAATATCTCTAAGCCTTAATTGAGAAGCAATTTCTTTTGCTGCTGCGATATTTGTTTTAAACACCGTATCTCGCAAATTTTCTTTTCCTTGAAACTTTCCAGTATTCACATCAATTATTGTTAAAGCCTCTGTCTGCTCAATTAATAAGTACGCCCCATTATCTAGCCATACAATATGCTTAAGTGCTTTTTCAATTTCCCGTTCTATTCCGTAAGAAGAAAAAATGTTTTCTTTTCCACGATAAAAAGAGACTTTTTCACCTAATAGGGCTTTTATCTGTTTATATTCTTGCGCATCATCAATTACGATTTCCTTAATATGTTCAAGCTGATGATCAAGTAAAATTTTAGCAACAAGATTATTGGCATCAAATAAAAGACTTGGAGGCTTAAGTTGTTTTTGCTTTTCAATTAATGAGTTGAAACGACTTCTTTGAAATTCAAGCTCATTTAGAATGATTGATTCATCCTTGTTTTCACAAGCAGTCCGGATAATGAGACCTTCAGAGTTGTCAAGATGTGTTTTTCCAAAGTTACGCCATCTTTCCCTTTCTTGTTCCTCTTTCATTTTCCTCGAAACGGCTACATAATTCCCAAACGGCGAATAGACAAGGGAAGTTCCAGGAAACTCTATAAGTCCAGTTAGTTTGGGGCCCTTTCGCTCTGTCCCTTCTTTCGTAACTTGAACAATGATTTCCTCACCTTGTCTAATAAAATGAGCTATACTTTTATCTTTTTCACTTTGGGGTGAAAGATGGTAGGACGCAAGCTGCTCTCGTCCGATATAGCCGTTTCTGCCTATACCAATATCTACAAAAGCTGCCTGCATACCTGGAAGAACGTCTATCACTCGACCCTTATATACATTTCCAACGATTTCTTTATGTGTAGGTTGCTGGATATTCAACTCTAGAACTTTATGATCCTCTACTACCGCTACGCGCTTTTCACTTGTCTTAACATTTATTATAATTGTCTTCAAACTCTTGATCCTCGCTTTAACATTTCACTCTACCTTATAATGTACCTCATTTGGAAATGTCAATACAAGTAGAGAAGCTCACCGACAGGTTGGGTAATTTTTTTATCATTAAAATAGGCATATAGCAGCTCATTTTCATCAAGAGGCTGTTGGTTTTCTCCGTCCTTTCTAATGACAATGGGGTGCTTACAACCTCGTTGAAACATCGAGAGTACGGAATACACCATTTCAGTTTCGTCCACAACGAGTGGCTTCAATTTCGTAAAGGTGTCCTGCTTACCGTAATAGCGTTCCAGTAAGAATCTCATGAAGACATAATGCCGTTTCTTCCATTCCATGATAATCGAAAAGAATAGGAAGGATAAAATCACCCAGAGATTTAGATTGTTTGGGCTATAGAATAACATTCCTATTAAGATTAGCCCTGCTACCATGCAGGATACGATAAGCATCCGTTTATGTGCCTCAAAAAAAGAATGCTTATAAGAAAAAAACAAATATAGTAATTTCCCTCCATCTAATGGCCAAATTGGAAGAAGATTAAAGACTAGAATGACCACGTTATGGTACAGAAACAAATCAAACGTTTTTGGAGATATGACTGAACCCAAAAACAGGCAATACGCAACACCCACTAACCAAATATGTTGCAGTGGACCTGCTAAAATCACGAGGAGTTCTTCCTTTAAAGGACGATTCCCATGTTCATCCATCTCTGCCACTCCACCAAATGGTAGGAGCTGAATCTTCTTAATTCTCCATGAAAAAAAATGGGCACATGCAGCATGTCCCATCTCGTGGACCAATATGATTAAAAACAGCATCAATAGTTCTCTAAAATGTGCAGTAACAACCGCAATTGCGACGATAAGCCAAAGTAGAGGATGTATTTCTATTTTTCTTAGAAGTTTTACGTAATTATTCAAATTTTATCACCTGTATCGGGTCAATAAATGTTTCACCTTGCTTTATTGCAAAATAATACGATCCTTTGTTCTCGCCTTCAGGGTCTTGAACCTTTCCAACCTCTTGTCCTGTCTCTACATAATCATATAGTTTTACATTTACTGATCCTAAATTTCCATACCAAGTTTCAGTGCCATCGCTATGTTGAATCACCACAGTTTTGCCTAGATCCCCTTTAACTGCAACTTCTGTCACATTTCCTGCATTCATTGCCTCTACTACCTTGCTGTCAGTTTCAACTATAATACCTTGACCATTTGCTTCAAAAGTCTCGGTCACTGTTCCAGCTGCAGGAAGGGCATATTTACCGGGTTCAGGTGTATCAACTTTGTCTTTGTTTTGATTAATAGGAATTAAAGCAAGTGGACTACCAAAAGTATCTTTATACCATTCAGTTACAGCTGCAAATTGAAATTCAGTTTCCATTGTACTAGATACAAAATGCCGGACCTTTTCAAAATTTGGCGACTGATTTTTAAATATAATTCCAATTGACAACACAAGAATGGCTGAAAGAAGTACCTTAAATAAAAAAACTTCTTTTCGGAAGAGTGGATGGCCTCCATCTCCAGGTCCACCCCCATCGAAAGATGCGTATGTACTGCCTCCAAACCGTTCTTCATCATTTGCTAAAAAGGGGGAAACAGTCTTATGGTGATTAGTGGGGCTCGGGTATCTGGAACGCTTTCTCTTCGCAATCCGCCTTCTAATTTCATTCGCTCGATTACTCATATATTCACATCATCCCTTGTCCATATTATTTGTACAAGTTTATGATTAAAGGAACTAAGATATGACAATATTGAAGCACTCGAAAAAAGAAGGATGAGATTTCTCCCATCCTCCTTCTTCTACTTATTTATTTTTTCCTGGTTTGTCAGGTTTTCCTGGTTTATCAGGCTTTCCTGGCTTCCCTTTCCCTGGCTTTCCATCATCTTCTTGAACATTGATAAACAGCTTACCAGTTGCAACTTTTCGAGCCTCATTGCCATATTCATCTCTTACAATAACCTCAATTTCAGCACCTTCTGCAACTACGCTTGAAACAGCCGTCCAATAACCAACGTAGACACCAGGAGATACCTCTTGTATTGGAAGTTCTGTAGCATTGCTAAGATCAGCTTTTGCGTTCGTTAAAGGCATCCGAATCGCAAAAGTTGCATCTAATCCGGATTCAGTTGTGAATTCTATTTTCACACTTTCACCAGATTGTAAATGTACATCCTCTGTAGGTTTAAGATCAGCTATTGTTATTTCACCAAATTTAGCCGTCACAGTAACCTGATTAGTAGTTGTATTACCTGCTTTATCTGTAGCAATGACCTCGATATTATTTTCACCATTTTCAAGTAAAATGCGTTTTGAGAAACTTCCGTCCGTGATAGTTGCATTTTCACCATTTACTGTCACAGATTCAATATTTTCATCTTGAACAGTACCTGTCACTGTTACCGTTTCTTTATTTGTCTTTGAACCATCTTCAGGGCTTGTAATTGCGAGTTCCGGAGATGTTTGGTCAAGAACAACTACAACAGGTTCTGATGCATCAGTAATTCCTGTATCAGTTGAAGCTTTAGCTGTTAGTGAATTCTCACCATCCTGCAGTTCCATATCAACTGAAAAAGTACCAGCATCTGTTGTTTCAGTTGTCGCTATTTCTTCCCCATTGTTAAAGACATGAACAGTAGTAGTCGGGGCTGCCTTTCCTTCAACAGTAACAGTTGATTCATTCGTGTAAGCTCCTGTTATTGGAGAAGTAATGGTCGGAGCCGTTACCTCATAATTAACTGTTGCACGAATCATGTAGTTACCTTCAGCTTCTGGAGCTAATGACCATGCTCCTCCAACCAACTGCCAGCTACGACCTGAATACTCCCCATCTTCATCGGTTCCAAGTCCCGGTGCATTTGGATTTGGATCTGCTTGAATGTATACCATATAGAAGTCTCCTTCTACGATAATACCTTCAGCTGCAAGATCCACATTTGTCCATTCACCAGTTCGTAGAGCAGTTGCATCAATCGGCCCAGCAAGTTTTTTACCTGGTGTTCCATCTGCTCCAGTTGCATCCCATACTTCTACTTTGAAATCCGTTCCTCCTGGTGTTGGCCATGTTGTATCCCAGAAACGGAATTGTCCTCCTGTAACAAGAGCAGCATTTTGACCTTCATTTAATGACATTTTCACTGCCCATCCGTTGCCAGCATCATAGAAAGCACGTGCATTTTCTGCAGTTCCATCGTCATATCCAATTTCACCAGGATATCCGATGAATGGCCTTAATTCTACGTTTTGCGAAACCTCACCATTTCCTTCGAGAACAACTTCAAATGATTCACTATAATAGGAAGGTGCCATTACACGAACTGTATACGTACCTTCATATGCAGTAAGTGAATACTGACCATCTTCATCTGTCACAACTGGTGCAACATTTGCATCTTCGACGAGTAATAGAGTCGCACCTGAAACTGGTTCACCGGTTGCCGCATTTGTAATCGTACCTGTTACTGTTCCTTGTGCTTTCTCCTCTAAAACAAAGTTTGCTACTGCTTCACCATCTGCCTCGACTGTTACAGTTTGTTGCGCTGGATGATATCCATAGCTTTCTGCAACTACTGTAAAATCACCTGTGCCGTGAATTAATTCATAAGCCCCAGTGGCTGGATTAGTTGTAACAGATCTGCCCGATTCTAATACACTTACTTGAGCATTTAAAGGTAAAGCTTGTGGGCTATTTTCTTTGACATCTACTTCCTTGAACTCGATGTTATAACCTTCTGGCTGAATTTTCGCTGGGTCAACTTTTTCTCCTTCTTTTAGAGAAACTGAACTGTCACCTCTATCCGCGCTGTCACCTTTCGTAGGTTGTACTCCTAATTGCGCTTTACTTTGACCAGTAAGTTGCTCGTCTGTTAAGCGTACATCATCAATGTACCAGCCATCACGTGTAACACTTCCATCAGTTGTTACATTGAAGCCAATATATACACGCTGTCCCGCATAATCTGATAAATCAACTTCTGCGGTTTGCCATCCAGAAGATGTATCTGTGATCTGTAGTAATTGTGTCCAGTTTTCCATATCTGTAGAAACAAATACATGACCATAATCCCAGTTACGTTCAAGATTAAACCAGTTCATATATTGTAGATATGACGGACCTTCAGGCAGGTCAACTGGTGGCATAACAAGAGTCATATTCGCTCGGCTACTATATTGTCCAGCTAGATTCGTAGCATATACTTTTTCTCCGGAATGTGCACCATTTGGACCACTTGTAGGAACACCCCATTGCCAAGAATCTTCCGCACCATAGGAGAACCAACCTACAGGAGTAGATTCAAAATCTTGGAAATAACCAACTGAAATTCCCGGCTGAACCGTAACTTCATATTCATCAGTTGTTACATTATTTTGACCAAAATCAACAACTTGCCAACGATACGACACAGAAGGCTCTGCAATTTCTTCACCTGGAATCACTGCTTCATATGTTCCTTCATTGTACGTACCTGATGTTTGAGTAGCTGATACATTCACCCATTCACCATCTTGATTTTCATATTGAAGCACAACAGATGTAATGCTTATGTTGTCTTGTACTGAAATAGAAAGTGGTAAATCCATACCTGCATAGGTTTCAGAAGGAGCTGCATGTTCAAACGTTGGAGCCTCTTCATCCACACCATCCTTTGCAACTTGACCTTTAATTTTCCCTAATCCAGAAGCAACTGAGGAAACAGCTAGATAGGCATTAGCCAAACCATAACCATAACCAAAGTTAGGGGATTCTGGGAAGGTGCCGTCAGTTAAAGGCGTTGCAGTTGATATAATGATCTCTTCAATTTGCTCAATCGTTAATGACGCGTTTGCTTGCTTTAATAACGCTACAATAGCTGAGATATGCGGGCCTGCCATTGATGTTCCATTCCATCCACCTTCATACCCACTGCCTGGAACGGATGAACGAATATTCACACCTGGAGCTGAAATATCCGGCTTAATATCCCCTTCATATGGTGAAGGACCTTGTAACGAGAAGTTTGCCAAACGATCATTAATATCCGTTGCTCCAGTTGCAAACGATTCAGGATAGTTTGCTGGTGTAGCAATTGACCCTGGGCCACCTGGATTAAATAAAGTTGTATTACCTGCAGAAAACTCTGGGAAAATATCGGCTGCTCTCCAGTTTTGGACCATCGGGCGATACCATTCATCTAAACCAGGTCCTCCACCCCATGAATTGTTAACAACGTCAGGAGCCATATCCGGGTTACCGCCAGGAGCGATAATCCATTGCCCAGCTTCTAATAAGTCAATATCTGACCCTCCGGCATCTGTAAATGCTTTAACTGCGATCCACTTTGCACCTGGGGCAACACCAATCTGATTAGCACCATTTGGCTCTGCACCAACCATTGTACCTGTAACATGTGTACCATGACCAATATCGTCATACGGAGTAGATTGACCAGCAGTTGCATCAAACCAGCTATATTGGTGGTTCGGATTGCTTGGATTAGCTGGGTCATAGCCACGGTACTGCTCCATTAATGCTGGATGATTCCATTGAACACCCGTATCAATGCTCGCGACAACCGTACCAGAACCATCGATTCCCATCTCCCAAACCTGTGGAGCTCCAACACGATCAATATTCCACTCAATGTTTTGAGGGGTCGCTTTGGATTCAACTGCTACTGAAGACTTTTCCGTTACTGGAACATGCAATGTTCGTGTTTCATTAGGTAACACTTTTTCAACTTCAGGGAACGATGCAATTTTCTCCATAACATCTTTCGTAGCGGTAACCGCCATTCCGTTTACAATGAAAAAGGATTTGATATCTTTTGCATTACCGGAAGCCTCTTCTTTTTGTAGATATGTCTTAACATCACCTTGTGTTTCAATCGCTGTTGTACGAAGTTCTGAAACGATTGCATTTCGTTTAATCGATTTTGTTTTAGCTACAGTAGATTTTTGAATACTAGCTTTTTTAGCAGCTTCATTTGCTACTTTTTTAGAATCAACTTGTTCCTTGAACTTAACCAGAAAGGTAACCATCTTCTCATCGGCAAATTGGTCTTTTAAGCTTTTAGAAATTTTACTTGAAGCAACTTCCTTTTTATTTCCTAGATAAGATGTTGAAGTTTCCTTTTCCTGAGCAAATGCTTGCGGTGCCATTACACTTGGTGCTAGTAATAACGCACACATTACAATACTTGCAACCTTTGTTAACCTACGTTTCCCTTTTTTCCTCATCAAGTTTCCTCCCTCTATTTTTTTATGATCTGATATGTCCTCCTTTCGTAAGAATCCTATACTCCAATGCATTGAGGTCTGTTCGGTATTTCTCATTGATAAATACCGCGTATTTCCAACCGGAAATAACATTATGTAGAAGTACAGGTATGAATTAACCTTAGCTAAAAAAATATGAAAAAAGTGTCGAAAAACGACTTATTTGTTTGAAGATTCAGAATTTGGTTAATTTGTATTATATGGAAAAAGATAAATAAGGAGTTTAGTACGAATAAATATATTTTCGTTATATTATTGTTTTTTTGGGGGTTTTCCAAGAAAATGGGGATTTTGCTTTACCTTACTTAACAAAAGATTGGTAATTTATTTGTTAGGTAGATTGACTTATTTGTAATGTCTTTGTAAATATTTTCACAAAAATGATTATATTCTCCTTCTGATTTTTCTGGAATTATTTAGGTAAATAAGAATTTGGTAAATAATCCCTCCTAATTTCATTATTACGATAGGTATAGTCTCCTAAGTTACATTGATAAATTTGATGGGAAAGGACTAAACTCTCATAGTTGTCGTTTAATTTCTATATGTACAACATAGAGGAATCTTTTTACAGCAACAAAAAACCACCTTATTTTGAAGGTGGTTTAACGTACGCCAAAGAATTTCTTGATTTTTGAGAACATCCCCTTTGGATCGTTATCAAGAGATTGAAGTGGAATCGACTCCCCAAGAATTCTCCGAGCTATATTTCGATATGCAATTGCTGTTTTGCTGCTTGAATTTAACGCAATCGGCTCACCATTGTTTGATGCTTTAATGACTTCATCATCATCTGAGACAATTCCGATTAAGTCGATTGAGAGATGTGTCACAATTTCATCAATATCAAGCATCTCACCTGATTTCATCATATGATTCCGAATCCGGTTTACAATTAGACGTGGAGGCTCTATATCCTCTTTTTCAAGTAATCCAATTATGCGGTCTGCGTCTCGAACGGCAGAAGTTTCTGGTGTTGTTACAACAATAGCTTTGTCAGCTCCAGCGATAGCATTTTGAAAGCCTTGTTCAATACCGGCAGGACAGTCAATGATTATATAATCAAAATCCTGTTTTAACTCCTCTACCAAATTCTTCATTTGGCTAGGTTCTACTGCAGTTTTATCACTTGTTTGGGCAGCTGGCAGTAAATAAAGATGGTCATCGAATCTTTTATCTTTAACTAAGGCTTGTTTAAGCTTACAACGCCCCTGTACAACGTCAACTAAATCATAAATGATTCGATTTTCAAGACCCATAACAACATCTAGATTACGCAGGCCAATATCTGTATCTATTAAACATACTCGTTTCCCTAGCACAGCCAAGGAAGTGCCTACGTTAGCAGACGTGGTCGTCTTTCCGACTCCACCTTTTCCTGATGTTATAACTATAGCCTCTCCCACAGCTAGATTCCCCCTTCTAACCTTGTTAAATTAGGTCTTAAATGAGTTAACTGTTGCAATCTTTCTACTACAATTGTCTCATTATCGTCCACATAGGCACATTCCATAAGATTGTTGTCTGTTTGAACAGCATCTGGTGCTCTATTCATGATGTCACCAATTCGAAGCTGTGTAGGTTTCATAACTGATGCAGTGATGATTGCATCTCGTCTCCCATTGAAACCAGCATGTGCAATTCCACGTAAAGTGCCTAAAATAAAAATATTTCCTCCTGCAATTACCGTAGCTCCTGGGTTCACATCACCAACTAACATAAGATCTCCTTCGACCTTTAGAACTTGTCCGGAACGAATCACCTTAGCAACTGAAACGATTTCATGTTTCTTTCTCATCTCTTCTGCTTCTTGTTTTGTAATGACATTACTATCAATTAGATCTACGACTAAATGTTTTTTATTTCGAATAATCGATCTGATTTCTTCTTCTTGATCATGTGATAAAAAACGATTACCAATCTTTACTTTAACAGGAACAAACGGAACATCCTCATTCCGCTTCTGATTCAAGGAAAGCTTAATCTCTAAGTCTTCGATTAGCTCTTTAAATGAACAAGAATCATCGAGATGCAACGTTAGTCCGTCTTTTGTCCCTTTTATTGTAACATACTGTTGTTTTTGTCCTTTCACGACGTTCACCTCAACGATAATATACTTCAACAAGAGACTCCATTTTTCCTGTTAATTATCAAATTTTTTTAAGAGATTCTATCAAATTCTACTTATTCTTCAATATGCAGCTTTCCTAGTAATTTCTTAAAGGGAAATGCAAACACTAGTATAAATATACTATTTATTAGTAACGTCGGTAAAATTCGGATTTGAAGGAATCGTTCTATTGAAATAGTAGTAGATCCGATTACCAAATTTACACCATACACACAAAATTCCAACACAAAGATTCCAATGAGACTTAGAAAAGAGATGACAAAGATATTTGTTTGTAAAATTCGACTTGCCCAGGAAATAAGATAAACCACAAGTGTGTATAAAAATAAATAAACTCCTAAAACTTCCGTATAAACAATATCATATAGTAAACCAAAGATAGCCCCATATAGAAGTCCCATTGGTTTATTAAAATAGACTGTAGTAAAAGCAATCAATAAAAATAAAAAACGGGGTACAAAGACATTTTCTTTGTGAAATATATCTACCGGCACTAAATCAACAAAGCTGCTCTCTAGTAAAAAAACAAAGGACAAAATAAGGGGAAGAACGAAACGTTTCACGATTCTTCCTCCTCCTCTTCCGGTACAATCATCGTTCTCTCGACAATGATAACATGATCAATTTCATAAAAATCAGCAGCTGGTCTGATGTAGGCTGTTTTTGTTAATCCATAATCGTCAGGTACAATATCCATAACCTCACCAATATATAGTTCACTTGGGAAAATTCCACCTAGTCCGGAAGTAAGTACCTTTTGATCTTTTTCAATCTTAGAATCTGGCGTATTGATTTTAAATAGTAGAGCTTCTTTTTCCTCGTCATACCCCTCAATTAACCCCATAATCTTTGATTCTCCTTGAATGTAGGCAGAGATTCGATTAATGCGATTAGGGGAACTCAAAAGCTGGATGGTGGAAGTAAATGTGTTAGCATGCTTTACCTTACCAATTAATCCTTTTGAGGTGACAACCGCCATGTCAACTTTCACACCATGCCGAGTTCCACGATTAACTGTAATAATTTCATGCCATTGATCAGGGTTACGTCCTATTACAGTGGCCTGAATTTTATTAAAATGATCAAGTGATTCCGTTTTTTCCAAGACATCACGTAATTTTCCGTTTTCTTTCTCTAACTCCTGTACTTTTGCTTCTAATTGACCATATGAATCAAGCTTTTCCTTTAAGAGTTTATTCTCTTCATATGTATTTTGAATATGATTGATATTATCAAAAAAACCCGCAATGGCTTGTGAGGGCTGATGAAAAACACTTTGAACCCAACCAACTGAGTCTTTTATAAATTGCTCCGGCCATGATAATTTGTTACGCTCTTGTAAGGAAAATCCAATCAATGCCACTAGAACGATGATACAAACAAGTAAGATGATTAGTCGCTTATTGAGAAAAAATTGTGGCATGTGTTACACCCTCTAACTAAACTTTAAATTTCAACACATATAGTGGGGAAGTTAAATTCCCCACTATTAAAGTATCTTATCGTAAATCCTTTGATTTCCCTTTAAATAAATGGATATGGTCGAGTGCCTTACCGGTACCGATTGCGACACAATCTAATGGGTTTTCTGCGATAAGGACAGGCATACTAGTCTCTTCACTAATAACCTTATCCAAATTACGTAAAAGAGCTCCCCCACCTGCTAATACAATTCCACGGTCCATAATATCTGCTGCTAATTCAGGTGGCGTCTTTTCAAGCGTATTTTTAACAGCATCGACTATCGCATACACTGTATCATGAAGGGCTCCCGAAATTTCCTCTGCTGTAATTTCAATTGTTTTTGGTAAACCAGTTAGTAAGTCTCTTCCGCGGATTTCCATGTTTTCTACACCTTCTGGAGCACCCGCTGATCCAATCTCAACCTTGATTGCTTCCGCTGTCCGATCTCCAATCATAAGGTTGTAGGTCTTTCGAATGTATTGAATAATTGCATCATCCATTTCATCACCAGCAATACGGATGGACTGACTTGTAACGATTCCACCTAAAGAAATGATTGCTACTTCCGTTGTTCCACCACCAATATCAACGATCATACTGCCAGTTGGTTCCCATACAGGAAGGTTAGCGCCAATTGCCGCTGCGAATGGCTCCTCGATTGGATAAGCATCTCTCGCACCAGCCTGACGAGTCGCGTCGATTACCGCGCGTTGTTCAACTGCTGTAATACCAGATGGTACACAAACCATAATATATGGTTTTCTTGAAAAAAAGTTCTTTGTTTTAACCGCTTGATTTATGTAATACTTCATCATTGTGGCAGTTGTTTCGTAGTCAGCGATGACTCCATCCTTCATAGGACGAAGCGCAACAACATTCCCAGGTGTACGCCCAATCATGTTTTTAGCATCATTTCCGACTGCCACAATCTGCTTTGTATCTGTTTGCATGGCAACGACCGATGGCTCTCTCACTGCAATTCCTTTACCTTTAATGAAAACAAGCGTATTAGCCGTTCCTAAATCTATACCAAGGTCTCTTGTACCTATTCCAAACATATATGTATCTTCCTTTCTGATACGCGAATAAAGAGTTGTAATAATTGTTACTCACGCGAAAAACTCATAACAAATATTATATCGTACAAAATTAAAAATTAATAGTCACACATAACCTTTTTCTTTAAGACTGACATATTTATGTTCTCCAATGATCAAATGATCCAATAGCTCTATGCCAATTATCCTACCACATTCAACAAGTCTTTTCGTTACCTCAATATCCTCTCGGCTTGGAGCAGGGTCACCAGAAGGATGATTATGAATGCAAATTATCGAAGCAGCTGACCTACGAAAGGCCTCCTTATACACTTCACGAGGATGAACAATCGAGGCATTTAAACTTCCGATAAAAATTGTTTGGCGATGTATCACCTGATTTTTCGTATTTAAGTATAGACAAACAAAATGTTCCTGAGTTAAAAAGCGCATGTCCTCCATCACATATTTTGCCCCATCTTCTGGAGACCTGATGACATAGCGATCTTCATATTGAAGTTTGCCTATTCTTCGACCAAGCTCAATAGCTGCCATAATTTGTACGGCTTTTGCTTGCCCAATCCCCTTAATCGAGGTGATTTCTTCAACAGAGGCTTCCTGCAATAATCGTAGTCCTTCGAAATGATGTAATAAGCGGTTTGACAGTTGGATAACGGATTCTTCCTTCGAACCCGTGCGTAATAGAATGGCTAAAAGCTCATGGTTCGAAAGGCTGTCGGGTCCATCGGAAACCAAACGTTCCCGAGGCCTTTCCGCTTGAGGGTAATCCCGAATCATAAGTTCAGACGTTTTCAAATAGGTTCCTCCTACCTTCACAAATAGATACTCGGACCCCACTCTCATTTATTAAACTGCAGACTACTTTGTGAAAGTGTCGTACCTAGAAATGCAACGTATAGAGTTTTCTTTTCTCAAACTGTACAAATTTTTTAGCAGTGAAAACCTAGATTTCTTAATTCACGAAGGGTTCTTGATACAGGCAATCCTACTACAGAAAAATAGTCCCCTTTAATATGTTTGACGAGTGCAGATCCAAGTCCTTGAATTCCATATGAACCTGCTTTATCCTTTGGTTCGCCTGAAGCAACATATGTTTGAATTTCCTCATCCGTAAGGTCCCAAAACGTTACTTCTGTTCTCTCAAAAAACGTTTTTTGGGTGTCCTTAAAAAGGATCGCAACTCCTGTTACGACTTCATGTGTTTGATTTGAAAGTGTTTTTAAAACATCTATAGATTCCTGTTCGTTTTTAGGTTTACCTAAAAATTGGTTTTGAAACACAACAGCTGTATCTGCTGCAAGAATATAGGAATCAGGGAATTGCTCCAGGATTGCCTTTGCTTTTTTTAAGGCTATGGTCATTGCTTTTTCTTCAGGAGTGAGTGTTTCGTCAATGGATTCATCAATATTACTGACGGAAACATCGAAGGAAAGTTTCACATTTCTAAGAAGTTCTTTTCGTCGTGGGGAACCAGAGGCTAAAACGAGGTGTTGCATGATTTATTCACCCTTTATCTTTATATTTCAGAATGGAAGATACCTGTTTATCGTATCAAACAAAACCTGACTCTACAATTACGAAAAATTGAATTTTGTCGATAATTTATCGTTTGTAAAAATTTATCTATTTATGTAAACCCAAAGAAATTCAATCCATAAAGAAGGAAAGGAGTTTATTTCTCCTTTCCCAGTCGATTGTAAAATTTAATTTTGACTAACTTAGCTCAGAAATCCAAACGGTATAGGCTTGGTACGCATTTAATAGTGATTGTTGTGATTGCCACAATGCCTTCTCGTCGCCACCATTTTTAAAGGATTGTAGCTGAGTAAAGGAAGACTCAATATTCGCATTGAATTCTTTAAGCTGTTCATGCAGGTTGTCTTTTTTGATTTCCTTTACTGCCGATAATTGTTTTGATAGATTCTCTAATTGTCCGTTATCAATCGTACCCGTACCAAATGCTTGAGAAGATAGAGTTAATAATTCCTTAAATACTGGTAGACTTAACTTAATTGCTTCTGAGTCCATTTTTCCTACTTTCGAATAAGACCCACCCGGCATCTCGAATGTTTTCGTAAAAAACTCAGGGAATGCTTCTTTGTATTTGGCCTTAATATCCCCAACTGAGCCTTGTTCAGAACCGATACCAGCAAGAACGTAAAACGCACCATCCATTTCAACAGTCGTTGCAGCAAACCCTTTACCTTTGATATCACTCACAGTTGTATTAGCAGATTCAGCAGTTGAAAATTTACCACCTTGTACGATCCCAGTTGATAGAGTCTCTAAATCTATCGCAACCTGATCACTTGCAGGTGGGTCTTCCTGTTTCCCAGTTGGAGCAGGATTGCCGTTTGTAACTTGTGTTGGGTTTTCATTATCTGCTGGTCCAGCATTCACATCTTCTACGACTTTTAAAATCATGAACCCAAAACCTGTGCCAAGAACGATGGCTAAAGCAATTGAAATAACCAATTGTTTTAATGAAAATACTTGTATTCCTTTACTCTTTTTCGGTAAATATGGAATTTTGCTAGGACCATTGGTATGACGTAAATCTTCAATTGGAATCACAGGAATCTCTTTTTCTTTTGTTTTTTGATTTCTCAAATCTTCATCTGGTAGAACCCAGCTAAAATCATCCTCTTCTTCCTCTTGTGCTGCCGCAACCTCTTCATTTTCAACAATAATAAGAGGTTTTTCCTTTTCGACAAATTCTGTTTTCTCTTTCTTTTCCTTCTTAACCTTCGGCTCCTTGCCATTAATTTTAATAGAAATCCGATTCTGCTTGTCCATTTTTTCACCACCCATTTAAGGAACGCCTACTTTTTTTTCAATGCTACCATACCTATAAAAAAAAAGAACAAGACATTTGTCGTCTTGTTACTAGAGGTTTTCGTCAAATTGTTACAAATGATAACAATTGTTGGGTTTCCATGAGTACATATAAAGTAAAAAAACCCACTAATTCGTGGGTTTATTGTTCAACATTCATTGATAATTCTACAAAAACATTAGGACCTAAGTCTTGAGCCTTTATAATATCATCTACTGATAAATGAGTGCCAGCTGGTATTAAAACATTTCCTTCATTGTCCAAAATGTCTTTAGTGACTACTTTGCCATATAGAAGATCTACTTGTTTGAGGCGAAGTGCTTTTGCTTCTGCTTCTTCATGCTTGTCTATTGATGCATTAATTTCATCAAATGGACTTTGTTCTTCTGTTGATGATGCGGGTAAAACTTTTTCAATGATTTCTTCATTTGGTTCATTTTGTGTTTCTAGTATTGGATTTTCGAAATACTCTACAGAGTCAAGGAACTTAGATGACGCGTCTTCCTCTACAATAATAATGTCTTTTCCATATGTAAGAACAGAATCAGATGCGAGAGCCACTTCACTTCCAGAGACATTTAATAATGTACCTAATAGATTTCCTGTTTCATCATCCACATAATATTCAAGGACTTCCCCTAATAATTGTCCTTTTCTTGTCATGACTTTTGTATTCGTAATTTTGATTTTCTTATTTACAAGTGAATTTGCAATTGGTATCTCATTCAAATCTATAACAGAGCCTTCACTTTCAATAGTGACGGCGTACTCACCAATACCAACTACCCTTTTGAACGGAATAGCCTTCACACTAACTTGCCAATCTTCATGTTCTATAGTAAGAAAGTCCACTGAGCCTTTTTCAGGATTTATCACTAAGGATTTAACCTTTCCAATTTCGATTCCATCTATAATACTAATGATTGGCAGACCAACTATTTCAACACTCTTCTTCATTCTATTCACCACACCTAGTTATTTTTTCATGCGTCTTTTTTCATTCATTTTACCATGTTCTTCGATATTTTTCGTCATATTTTGCAATATTCATCTTTAATATAATTAATTTCATGTAAAATTACAGGATATTTTTCAAACCTAACTCTATTTTGTGATAGTAAAGATGATAGTTCTTCAATTTGTCCTGTATTTATATAATGTTCTATTAATAAACTAACAAATGTATAATACTCATGATCAGAAAGTTGAGGATTGAGATGGTCCAGAATTATCTTTTCATAGCGAGAATTTGAGACTTTATTACGTGAAAGTTTTATTTGAGAAATCATCGTAGCAAAGATCTTTTGTCTTAGCACGTTATTATTGTCTTGATTTCCTTGAGTATCGTCCTCTACTTCAACAACTTCCATCGTTTCAGTACTAGGATAATCTTCCTTTGTTTCATCGAATTGCTCAATTTCTAATGATATTCTTCCGATTTCTTCTAGTTCTTCTATTTCCCGAGCTTCACCAATCTGATTCTGTGATGCGTCTAGTTGTACTTCCTGAATTGTATTCTCGTTTTCAACAGGAATGGACAGAATGACATCTTCTTCAGTTGAATCACCCTCAATTTCTTCAAGCGTATTTTCGCTAGGTTCAATGAGTGGGATACCCTCTATACCACTTTCTTCACTCGGATGTTCGACTTTATTGACTGGTAAACTAGCAATTTGAATTTCTTCAAGGGTTGAAGGTGCAGTCATTTGAATTTCATCTTTCTCTTCATCTAGATCGTTTGGTTCAATTTCTATCGTTTCTTCAGATGCTTCAAGAATTTCATCCGTTTTTTGTATTTCATTAGTAGGGTTTAATTCCAGTTCGATTTCTTTGAGCAGTTCCTCAAATTCGTGATTTCCGTCCTGATTGTTTGTGTGTGTGACATCTGGAAGTTCTTCATTTTCAACATGTATATTTTCAATGATGTATTCATCATTTTTTTGATTGACAATTGGTTCAAGTTCTTCAACAAATTCCTCATCAACTGCTTGTGTTTGAGGAGAAACGATATCCCGCTCAACTTGAAGTGCCTTGTCTTTTTGAGGGCTTGCCTGCTTTCGTATTTCTTCTTCAATCTCATCTTCAATTTCAAATTTAATGACTTGATCTTCGTATTCTGCACTATTTTCGTGATGAATAAATAATTGATTTCCATATTTTTTTCCAATTAAATATGAAGCTCCTATTGCTAGCAGTATTAACACTAAGCCAGTTTGCCATACACTCATTACTGTCTTCAATGCGATACCAATAGTGAATACGATAAATGCACAAAAAAGAATTAGTAACTTTCCCTTGTGAGTAAAACCAATAGGAAAAAAATAAATAATGGGTAGTATTATTAAAAGAGAAATAATTGCAATTACAAGAGATTCCAAGTTGCTCTCACATCTTTCTATAAAGATCATCAAGTTCCTTTTAACAGTTGCATTAAATGTTTAGGAAAGTGTTTTTTCATCGAATCCATTTTTTTACATTTTGTTATTTTATACTAATGTTTAGATTTTATAAAACTTTTATGATACTGCGATAACAGCTAAAAACGAGACATTTTTGCTTTGCCTCGTCCTTTACTAGGTTATCAGCTACTCATTTTCTTCACTTTTCTTTTCTAAACCTGTTGCCAAAGGATTATCCTTGTTGCTTGGTGGGGGAACCGTAAGTTTTGGTGCCTCTTCAGCAAGTTCAGGGTATTTAGGCATATAAAAAGTTGAAATGGTCACATCATACACGAGTGGTTGTGCCATTTGATCCACAGATGTCAACTCCGGAGTACCTGAAAAGCTTATTGAATCCACCCTTGTTATTCTAGTCTGGTGTTCGATAACAGATAAGAACTTCTCCAAATCGGGATAGGTGGGTGATTGGATTTGTAATGTTACAGTTATCTGGTTTAGTCCATCGATAAGTTCAGGATCAATATCCTTCACTTCTTCCACAGTCTCATTGGCATCATTTGACCCATCTTCAGTCGAAGCTTGATCATTTTTTTCATTTTCGAGATTCGTTGCTTCCCGTTCCTCAACAGGTTGAGTTTCATCGAATAATGTGAATTCACTTTCGCTATAAGACATACTAATAACTCGACTCTCAGATAAAGTCTCTGCACGTTCAAGATCCAAGACGATTTGCTCGACTAGAGGAACTACTGGAATTCTTTTTTGAATTTCAGTAGAACTAATATTTGGCGTTTCGTTCGTACGTTTATTCGATATTAACTCTAATAGTCTTTCTTCTGTTTTTACACTTTTCTCTAATTGAGATATTTTCAACTTCACTGGTTTTACTAAGAGAAAATAGGTTAAATAAAAAACACCAGCTAAAAAGACGATAGACATAACCAAATAGATAATTTGTTTTCGTGAAAATTGGAGAGTCATACCTAATTTCCCTCCTGTAATGAACGGATGGCACTCTTCTCAAAAACAATCTCATATTGAGCAAAATACCTAGGCAGAATGTCATTATTTATGTCTGTTTCAACCGCATTACCAGTTGGAGCATCCTCAGCCTCATTACTATTATTGTTCGATTGTTCTTTATTATCGGCCTTCTCCCCATTCTCTTCTAAAATTGGGGTAGTAGAGACAGTTAATAGACGTGCTGAACGAATAAACGGAGATTCAGTAAGTAAAGCCAGATAATGAGCATTTTCTGTATTGGTATCAAACTGAACTTCTAAAGAAACAATTCCATCCTCTGAGTATGAAATTTTTTGAACAAAACCCCGTTCAGGCAATAACTTAGTTAAATGATTTATAATCGGTACCGACTCTACAAAATAGCCATCAGCCCACTCCACAGTTCTTTCTAAATTGATTAGATTATTCGAATTATTTGCGGATGCATATTTTTGTTCCTCTGCTGCTCGTTTTTCTTGTAGTGTCTCAATTTGGTTTGCAAGATTTTCTTCAAGTGAAGTTACTTGTTTATATTGTAAAAAGATTAACAAAAATCCAATGATTGCAACACCAAGAATCATAAGAAGGAGTAGTAATTTCGCTCGATTTTTAAACTCTTTTCTTGGTAGTAAATTAATATCCACAAGCATAATTACACCTCTTTTAGCGCCAATCCTAATGGTAGAAAATATTGACTAGGCATTTTCTCAAATGTATCAATTGTACATACTGGAATTTCATATCGTTCAACAAGTGTTGATGTGATGTCTGGAAGATTTGGATGATCCCCGCTAACGAGAATATTCGTAACTCTCTCTTTCCCCTGTGACATGTTAAAACTATAAAAATTCATCACATGTTCAATCTCTTTAGTTATTTCATCTATCAGGACTTCTAACTTACTGCGATGACTATTCCATCTTATGTCTGCTAAGGTTTTGGAAGAGTTTTGTTGGATATCCCAATCATCAATTGATGTTTCTAAGGTAATATGCCTCATAAACAAAGGGATGTCGTGATGAAAAATACTTATATTTGCAGATTGTAGATCAAATTGAAGCAATAGTGAATGTTCTTCTGCACTTGTTTTCTTACAAAAATGAAATAGTCGATACATACAAAGTGGTGAAATATCTGCTGCAATAGGCTTTAACGAAATATCCTCTAATAGGGACGAGTATTCGGTAGCAACATCCTCAGGTGCTGCAAAAATGAGAACCTCTTTTTTCTTTTCAACTTCAGAAAGAATTTTATAATCCAAAACAGGGTCTTCGAAAGGAAGATGAATGGTTGCTCCGAGCTCTAAGTAAATATATCCTAAAATCTCATCATCTTTCACTTCATTTGGAATCGATATCTTTCGAATGACTACAAATGAGTCTGGAATAATAAATTGGACTTGATTATTTTTGATACCCCAATCTGTCATACATTCTTCTAGAATTAAATGAAGTGTGTCACGTTCAATGATTCTGCCTTCATGAATAATGCCAGGCGGTAAATATTTTTCTCGAAACTTATGTACTGTGATAGGGTTAGAGCGTTTCACACCCACATAACGAATTACATGATCTTTTAAAATGATATTTGCAAGTTTACTTGGTGAAAAAAGTGTAAAAGCCATTATGTATCCCCTTACTATCAAAATCCTATTAGGTCAATATACATCGCGATTAGGTTGTGTCCCCAGAAATATGCTATAAGTGTACCGATGACAATGGCTGGACCAAACGGCATGGGTTTTCCTTTTTTAACTTTGCCAATTGCAATCCCGATTAATCCGAAAAACGTACCAATAAGAGTAGCGAGGAAAAAGGACAGAAGGACAAGTTTCCAACCCAATGCAAGACCGATGACTGCATAAAGTTTAATATCGCCTCCACCCATCCCACCTTTGCTAACGACAGCGATAAGATAGAGTAACAGAAAGCCAACTAAACTACCTGTGATCATATCCCACCATGGTTCAAGTGGCACATAAATACGCTCTATAATAAGTAATGGGGCAAAAAAGAATAGAACCTTATCTGGGATGATCATATAGGTGATGTCTGAAACGAAAATTATGACCAATAATGAAATCAAAGTCCAAGCAATGATCAATTCTTTTGACCATCCCACCAGCAATGGTGAAATCGTGAAAAGAATTGCAGTAGCAAGTTCGATTGAAGCATATATAGGTGAGATGTGGGTTTTACATTTTCGGCACTTACCTCTTTGTAATATGTATGAAAAAACCGGGATTAATTCTATCGCTGTAAGCTGATGCTTACAAGTTGGGCATGCAGAACGCGGGCGAACAATAGACTGGCCTGCTGGAATGCGGAGGCCTACGACGTTGAAGAAGGAGCCTAAAACCAATCCAAGTAACAAAATGTAAATAAAACCTATAACTAAAATACTCAACATTATCTCCACCCATTTTAAAACGATAACCCTCTTATTAATAGAGGGTTATCTGGTTAAAAAACAATATAATTACCCAGCATTTTCTTCGTCTTCTTCTTTATTATCATTTCCTGCCTTTTCAGTATTCAATGCTTTTTGTATCTCTGCTTCAGTTAATCCACCCTCACTAATATTTGCAACTCGAGCATCGGCTGCAGTATTAGCATCTGTATGGCCAATAATAGTATAAACGCCATCTATTAAAGTAACTTTTTCAAATCCTTCAGCTTTATCTACATAATCTTTTAAATTTGCTTTGGTTATTTCTCTATCTCCTGTACTATTTGTTGATGCAACATATAATTTAGCCCCATCAATTATTTGTTGGGCATCAGCCAATGCAGCATTATCCCTACTATTGTTAATCACATTCCCAATCGCCGGAATCGCAATCGCCGCAATAATACCTAAAATTACTATAACTGCTAGTAATTCAATTAAAGTTAACCCCTTTTGATTTTTCAAATGCTTTTTAAACATGTTTCCCTCTCCTTTTTAGGAACTAGTCCATTTATACTATTTATTATAATAGCAAATGCTGTTGAAAACACTAGAAATTTGTTCGAAATAACATGAATTTAAACATATTTTTTACAAAGATGTGTCTTTTTTCATAATTCTATCATTGTATTTGATTAAAGATGTCGAACATTGGGACCAGAATCGCTGTGACTATAGTCCCGACAATACTACTCAAGAATACAATCATTAATGGTTCAATCAATGATTTTAATTGGTCGGTTGCATTTTCCACTTCATCCTCATAAAAATCTGCTACTTTCCCTAGCATCTCATCTAACGAACCTGTACTTTCACCAATCGCAATCATATGGATGATTAGCGGTGGGAACGCCCAGTGCTTTTTCATCGGATCTGTCATCGATTTTCCTTGTTCTAGCGCTTTTCTTGACTGCTTAATAACTTCCGCTATTACTTCATTTTCAACAATTGTTTCAACAACAACTAACGCTTGTAAAATAGGTACTGAACTATTCAACATGGAACTTAGTGTTCTCGTTAGGCGGGCAAGAACAGCCTTTTGAATTAGCTTCCCAAAAATGGGCATTTTTATTTTGGCATAATCTAAGTAATATCTTGTTTCTTGTCTTTGTTTAAGAAGAACAAACATTATATAAATGACAATGCCGAAAAGTATTACAAGCCACCAAAACTTTTGCATAAACACACTTGCGTTTAACACAAATTTTGTGATAGTAGGTAATTCTGCGCCAAAGTCAGCAAACATATCAACAAAGGTTGGGACAACAGAAACTAATAAAAAGATGACAACAGCAATTGCAACGATTCCAATTACGATTGGATATGCCATCGCTGATTTTACCTTTTGTCTTGTTTTATTTTGTTTCTCATAATACACTGCAAGGTTTTCAAGTGTTTCATCCAGACTTCCGCCAACCTCACCTACACGTACCATATTCGTAAATAAGTTAGTAAAAATTCGTTTATGCTTTGCAGTAGCAGTTGATAAGGCAATCCCTTCTCTAAGGTCCAGCTCTACTTCTAACAGAGCATTTTTAAGTGGTTTACTATCTGTTTGGTGCGCCAAAATATTCATTGAATCGACAATGGTTACCCCAGCTTTAATCAGGGTTGAAAACTGTCTTAAAAAGATGACAAAGTCCCTTAGTTTAACAGGATTGCCAATGGCTAAATCCTTCGTTAAAAAGGTCTCAGGTACTTCATTAATACTAATTACCCTAATTCCTTTATCACGCAGAGTTGCGACCGCATCAGTCTTAGAAGTTCCTGAAATTGTGCCGGACTTTTTTCCAAATTTATCTCTTCCCTCATATTTATATCTAGCCATTTGAATTTAACTCCTGTATAAATGGTTCTGCAATTTCCTTTGAAATAACCCCGGCACGGATTAAGTCCCGAATATTGCTTTCGAGCGTATGCATTCCTTCGGCACGGCTTGTTTGCATCACATTTTTAATTTGATGATTTTTATCGTTTCGAATTAAATTTGCAACTGCTGAATTATTAAGCAAGATTTCTGTAGCAGCTTTCCTACCCTTTCTATCAATGGTTGGAAATAATCTCTGTGAGATAACACTTACTAGAACGTTTGCTAGCTGAATCTTGATTTGAGGCTGCTGGGCATAGGGAAACATGTCAATGATTCGGTCTATTGTTGAAGGAGCACTTACTGTATGTAAGGTGCCTAGCACAAGGTGGCCAGTTTCTGCAGCTGTAATAGCCGTTTGTGTTGTTTCTAAATCCCGCATTTCACCTACAAGAATAACATCAGGATCTTGCCTTAGTGCTGCGCGAAGACCATTTGCAAAATTATGAGTGTCACTTCCAACCTCGCGTTGCTCAATAATACTCATACCATGTTTATGCAAGTATTCTATCGGGTCTTCTAACGTCACAACATGTTTACTCATTGTTTGGTTAATATATTGAATCATTGCAGCAAGTGTGGTTGACTTCCCACTACCTGTCGGGCCTGTTACTAGTATCAAGCCCTGAGGTTTTTGACAAATCTTTTTAAGCACCTGGGGCAATGCAAGATCTTCGATTGTCGGAATAGACGTAGGAATTACTCGAAATGCAATTGCAGGACAGCTTCTTTGCATATAAATGTTAACGCGGAAACGTGATACGCCAGCGATTCCATAGGAAAAATCAAGTTCTCCTTTTGCTTTGAATTGGTCCCACATTTCTTCTGGGACAATCGCTTTGGATATTTCCTCAATTACAGGCTGCTTTAAGATTTCTTTTCCGTATCTTTTTAATTCTCCATTGATACGGAATATTGGTGGTACACCAGCGGTAATATGAATATCCGAAGCCTTATGTTCATTTGCTGAATATAAAATTCGATTTATTTCTTCTCTCATTTAGTTCCCACCTATTCAGCAGTTGTTACTCGTAATATTTCTTCAGTCGTTGTTAATCCTTGCTGAACCTTTAATAGTCCATCATCAATTAGAAAGATGGTTTCATTTTTAATGGCCAACTCACGAAGTGTCGTGTAGGATTCTCGATTCATAATTGCCCTTTTCAAATCATCATTAATTACCAATAATTCATGAATAGCAACTCTGCCTTTATAACCCGTCATATTACACGTCCCGCAGCCTTTTCCTCTGTTCACCTTATCAACTGAAATACCACGTTTTACGAAGATTTCGAGCTCACGAACGGTAGGTTCCTGCAGTTGACCACAATCCCGGCATACCCGGCGAACTAATCGTTGGGCCACTACACCTGATAGTGAAGAAGCAACAAGAAAAGGTTCAACACCCATATCAATCAGACGAGTTATTGTTCCCAGAGAATCATTTGTATGTAGAGTACTTAATACTAAATGACCCGTTAGGGAAGCTCTTACTGCTACATCTGCTGTTTCTCGATCACGTATTTCCCCTACCATGATGATATTAGGGTCTTGTCTTAATATCGCTCTTAGGCCTTTCGCAAACGTCATTCCTACATTAGCATTTACTTGAATTTGATTAATACCTTCGAGTTGATATTCAACAGGGTCTTCAATTGTAATTATATTTACTTGCTCTGAATTAAGATGGTTTAAAGCAGCATAAAGGGTTGAAGACTTACCAGATCCCGTTGGGCCTGTGATCAATACAATACCCGTAGGTTTTTTAATTAAGTTCTTAAATTTATTAAAGTTAATTTGATTAAATCCTAATTGTGAAAGATTATTAAGGGAGCTTCCTAAATCTAAGACCCTCATTACGATTTTTTCGCCATAAACGGTTGGCAATGTTGAAACACGTAAATCAATATGGTGTGCTTCAAGATTAACTTTTATGCGGCCATCCTGTGGGATTCTACTTTCTGTAATGTCAAGATTTGCCATAATTTTGATTCTTGCAGTTAAGACTCCTTGCATGCTTTTCGGTAAAGCACGTTCTGTACGGAGCACTCCATCCACTCGGTAACGAAGCATAACCTTCGTTTCATGTGGATCCACATGAATATCACTTGCACGCTGTTGGACTGCATTTTGCAATATCTGATTGACTAACTTAACAACCGGTGAATCCTCATTTGTAATTTTCTCTTCTTGGATTTCAGTTGGTGCTTCATTAAAAAGTTCCTTTACTCCTTCATCCAGATCATAGAACTTATTAATTGCACGTAAGATTTCATCCTTTGAAGCGATGACAGGTTCAATATGAAATCCGGTCAATAGACGTAGATCATCAATTGCATAAAAGTCCATTGGGTCTGCCATTGCCACAAAAAGCTTGTCCCCTTCTTTTCGAAGTGCAATTAAAGAATGACGTCTCGCCATTTCTTTTGGAATCAGGTTTGTTAATGTCGTATCAACTGGATAACGGAATAAACTAACATGTGGTATCCCCAATTGAAATTCTAGTACTTCAATTAATTGTTGTTCGGTTATAAACCCTTTTTGAAGAAGAATATCCCCAAGTTTTTGAGACTCTGTTTTGTCCTCAAGCGCTTGTTTTAATTGATTTCCTGTTATCAGACCTGACTCAAGTAGTAAGTCCCCTAATCGCTTACGAAGTTTTCGCATGAATTTCCCCTTCCTAAGATTTTATTAAATGCATTGGGTCAGGATCTTCCCATAAATCTATATTTTCTTGTTCGTTCTCTTCCTTAGATTCATTTCCCGATTCTTTGTTATTTTTTTCTCCTTCTGTTCGATTATTATTGCCAGGAGTGGTTGATTCGAAATTAGCTTCATTGTCTTCAGGATCAGAAACATTTAGGTTTGGCGATCGTTCCGGTACGATAATACTATGGGCTTCAATCGTATGGATTGGTGGATAATAATCCTCAGCTATCTTCACCCTTTGATCTACTTGGCCACTCTCACTCATTATTCGATATACTTTTGCAACTTTACCAGGACTACCTTGTTGTTTGACAACCATTTTTCCCTTGGGAAGGGTACTATCATATTGCTTAATTATCTTTGGCTTAAAGGTTTCTTCATCCTCTATGGAGACTTTGATTGTTTGTGGAAGCTCCGCACCTACAAGTTGGACTTCTAACCCTTTGCTCGTTAATGAAAAGACTAGTTTATAATCGTAAGGATTTTCATTGTAGATAATTAAATCCTTTTTCTTGTTTTCAATTTTTGCCTCATATCCAAAATCAGCATAAGAAGGCAGCACATCACTAATATGTCGTTCAATGATTTCAAAATTAGACGGTAGTACAGTAGAATATATTCCTGTAGCGATTACACTTAATGCTTTGTCTGAATAGTGATTTGTTGTGCCACTTTCAGATAATAAGGTAAGTAGTGAAAATGGCTTATTTGCAGGTACATGAACAACTCCATATTCGTTAACCCATTTTTCTATTTCACTCTCATCGTCTATATTACTAACAACCGACTGTGATAGTACATTGGAATCATCTACAATAACAAATTGATCAAGGTTAATTTCTATTTCACCAGGAAGTAAATTTGAGGCTGGTGATAATATCCCAGATTTAAGTTCTTTAGATTCAAAATCCTCTATTTCCATCAAAGTTAATTCAGTAAGTACTGTTTCAATTTGATCATCCTTTAAATCTGTAAGAAGGGGGTTTTGGAAGCCATTAGCTGCTGAATTAATACTCTCAAGAATATGAAAGCTATATACTTCACGTTTGTTCAATTTCATTTTTTTATCACCAGATACAACTGAGAGTTCACCTGTCCCATACCAGTTTTCAATCTCTGATAATAAAATGCCTTTTGCATCTTCCTTAGTTAAGCCTGAAACATCCACGGGTCCAATCATAGTCCTTTCCTTGAAGATTTCTTCGGCAAAGAATGCATGATACGTTCTTGCTCCAACAGTAGAAAAAAGTGATAGCAGTAAAACACAAATAATTAGCAGACTAAATATTTTAACTGAAACTATTTTTTGCAAAGTTGTCCCCCCTTCAACTGCTTATAGCGGTAGCTTTTATTAGACGAAACTAAATTGTAACTTTAGTTTGTAGTGTCCCCAGATTCAAACGCATGTTTTTATAGTAAAAAATGCCTATTCATCACCTATCATTTTATATGAAAATAGGAAAATACTAAAGAAAATTTAGACGATATTTGTAATAAATTCATACATTTTGTCATTTTTTCAAACTCGATTCTAAAGCATAAAAAAATAGGGCCGTTCGCCCCATTTACTATCGTTATTTTTCTCTAGTTGGTTCTAATGAGAGAATATCTTTTGATGATACGGCACCCGTTGAACCACCAAAGATTGGGGGTAAATCGTCATCTGAGGCATTATTATGTGTTATTGATCCTCCCCCAGAAATGGTTAAGTTCTTAGAAATAATATTACCTACAATGGTGCCTCCACCTGATATATTTACATTTGAATTTGGTGCATAAAAAATTTGAGTTATAGCATTAGCTCCTCCACTAATGTCTATCTTTCCACCACCAGTAATAATATGACCTTGAAAACCCGATCCCCCAGTCAGAGAAATGTTTGCATTTCGTGCATATAACGAACCATATATTTTTTGACTTCCTGACATATCCAGGCTAAGGCCTTTATAAAAAATATCAAGCATTTTAATTTGTTCTCTGATTAGCTCCGAACTTGTTGCTTCATTATTCTTTTTAATATTTTCAATCTCATCAGTGGTATTAATAACACTGCCTGCACCCATTGTTATATTGTTATTAACATAAAGGGTAAGTTTTCCTGTTCCAATGATATTTATTTTTCCGTTTGGAACATTTAAATGATTTAGTACGATGTTTCGATCAGCACTACCTATATCTATATTTAATGTATTATTCGAAGTAATATAAATCTCATCGAATTGCAAATCCTCTGTCATATATAATGTGTAATTGTTAGCAACCCAATCATTAATATGTAATGATCCGTTATAAATGACATCATGACTATTGTTATTGTTATAAATTCTTTCGTTCTTTGGTATTGGATTGGTAGGAAATGCAGGAAACTGCGGTAAGTTAAATACTTTTATATACGGTAATTTAACTATTTCAAAGTCAACGGCCATATTTTGAGGTTTCTCAATAACATCATTTCCAGCACTAGGGCCTACATATACCGTACCTGAAATATCAGCACCACCGCTAAGTCTGACCGATTTAGGGGCAGATGAGTTTGTCCCTACATTACCAAAAATATCGGCCCCACCTGATAAATCAATAACTTCTTTAACAAAAACAGCTGTATCAGGGATTTCCACATTATTTTTAGCTACCCATTTGATGCGGATTTGTTTCTCCACCGTTCGTGACCGATTATCGATTGTTCCGATTGATGTGATTTTATAATCTTGATGACTTGAATTCGTATTTTGATTTCCAATCTTTTCGATCAAAATTTTTGCTTCTGGTTTATGTCCAAAAGCTTCTTCAAAATTTGTATAGGGTAGTTCATTGTTAATATCCGTGAACATACTATCAATTTTTGAGAAAAACGTAGTTTTATTTGTAGAGTCATTATAAATATTTACTATGTTCTTATTCATTTTATCCAACGTATATGTTACGCCTGATTCAGCAATATAATAAGTAGATTGATAGGTTCTATCACTGGAGCTCATTTTCATATTATTCAATGTAAGTCCCATTAGAGCTAGGCCTAAAATAGTAACAACCGTTAAGATTAACAGCACCATAACTAAGGCAACGCCTTTTTCATTATTTAAGAATGAAGTCCGTTTTTTCAAAATATCACGCCTATTCTCGTATATAAATAGTGGTTTCTGGCAGGTTCCCAATTTTTAAACTAACTTTATTTTCATTCTTTGAAACAGAAAAACCATTTATTTTTGTCATGAACTCTTCATTGTTTTTCTTAATTGTCGTTCCTTCAAGTTTGTAAGTATCTGTATCATTAAGGGTTAACTGATTAGGGTTTTTCACCTCGACAGTTTTTGCTTTTCTAATTTCCTTTGTGATTATATTTGCCGCTAGTCTTTCTTGTGATTGTATTTGTACCTCATCTGATTGGGAATTCATTTGTTTTTGTCCAAATAAATGAACAGAACTAGCTAGGAGTAGAACGACTGAAAGAAGTGCAATGGCGGCCAAAAGTTCAATTAAGCTAACACCTCTTTCGGACTTTATCATTTATTAACACCCACTATTTTTTCCAAGATATAATCATCTCCATTTGGGATTCAAGCTCTTTTTTAGATGTATCTCTATAGACTTTTAGAACAACTTTTCCTAGGTCAGTTGAATGATCTTTGATCTGTACAAATACATACCGTCCTTCTTTAGATATTCCATAACAATTCGTGCATGAAGGATCATTTCTGTATCCTTTATTTTGTAACTTATTTGATAGATCAGTTAATGAACGTGTAGTAGAATTTGTATTTAAATTTATGATTTCTTCCATCTCGGATTCTGCAAGATAAGTTGACTCTGTTATATTTTTTGATAGATGATTAGCCCTAGATGATTGTATGTACATTGGTGTGATTGAAACAATGATAATTGACAGAATGACGATGGAGGCGAGTATTTCAAGTAAGGTGATTCCATTTTGATTCTTTAACTTCAACCTCCATTCCCCCTCTACAAATAGTTCTTTAGCACCATTATATTGTTATTAAATAATATTGGAAAGAAAAAAACATAAAGTCGTGTCAGAATTTGTATTTTCATGTAAAAAAATAGACAAGAAAAATTCTTTTCTTATCTATTTCACTTCTATCTTGCCTCTATTCAGTTATTTTGATAATAAATATCCCCTAACCTCTGATATAAAATAAAGTGAACCAGTTATTACTAGGACTGAATTTTGTTCCGCTGTCACCTTGTCTAATTCCGATTTCACAGCTTCCATCCAGTTATCAATCGTTACGATTGTTTCACCTTTAGAAGAATTTTCATATAGTTCCTTGGAGCTTGCTGCTCTCGGAAAGTCAAAGGTTGTAAATGTTAGGTTATGAGCGACTGCTTCTAGTTGGCCAATCATTGTATCAAGTTTTTTATCATGTAATGCGCTAAAAATAATGTGGACTTCCTTACCTTTTAAGTGAGCCTGGATTGTATCAACAAGGCTTTTAATTCCTTCTGGATTATGAGCTCCGTCTAGAATGACGAGAGGCTTTTTCGAAATTTCTTCAAAGCGACCGATCCATTTTGTTTTTTCCAATCCAGCTGCAAGCTCTTGATCTCCTATTTGTACAATCCCGCTATTTTTCAAAATATTTATCGTCATTACTGCAAGACTAGCGTTTCTTACCTGATGTGTACCCTTCATGGCAATGGTTAGATTATGAAATGTTTTTTGATGTGCTTTTAGAGTAAATGATTCTCCATTTTTGTGTTGGTGATCTGAAATAAAAAAATCCTGTCCCAACTGATAAATTGGGCTATTTGTTTCTTTTGCCTTGGCATTAATAACTTCAATAGCTTCCTGTTGTTCAACAGCTGACACGACCGGGACATTCTGCTTAATGATACCCGCTTTTTCTCCGGTAATTTTTTCAATGGTGTCCCCTAGTATGTTCATATGATCAAATCCAATGCTCGTAATTATGGATACAAGAGGAGTTATCACATTTGTAGAGTCTAACTTACCCCCTAATCCAACCTCCATTATCACAAAGTCGATATTGGGATTTTCCCCGAAATAATAGAGAGCCATTGCTGTGATTACTTCAAATTCAGTTGGACCCCCGAGTTCGGTTCCTTCTAGTTCATCTGCTAATGGTTTGATCACCTTTAAAAGGGTGACAATTTCGTCGTTTGTTATAGGTTTTCCATTTACACTAATTCGTTCATTAAAGGTCTCAATATAGGGTGAAGTAAATGTTCCAACTCTGTATCCAGCTTCTTGTAACATATTGCGAATGTAGCTAACAGTTGAGCCTTTCCCATTTGTTCCTGCTACATGGATTGCTTTAATTTTTTTTTGCGGTTGACCGAGCCGTTCCATCATCCATTCCATTCGCGCAAGTCCTGGTTTCATACCAAGTCTTAATCTTCCATGAATCCAAGTCAAAGCATCTTCGTACGTATGTATCATATGGGTTCCTCCATATATAATCATTCAACTTAAAAAATGAAGGAAAGACGAATCTATAGTAGATCCGCCTCTCATTCCTTTAGCCTCTTAATTCTGAAATGCGTTCACGAACTGTTTCGCGTTTTTCAAGATAATCTTTTTCTTTTGCCTGTTCCTCTTCAATTACCTTTTGAGGTGCTTTCTTCACAAAACCTTCATTACTAAGTTTCTTCTGAACGCGTTCAACTTCTTTATCTAGTTTATCTAGTTCTTTTTCTAGTCGTTTAATTTCTTCATCAATGTTGATCAATCCTTCAAGTGGAAGGAATAATTCTGCTCCTGTTACTACTGAAGTCATAGCCTTTTCAGGAGAAGTAATTTCAGTTGCAAGTACAAGTTCACTAGGATTACAGAATCTTTCTAAATAAGAACGATTCTTCTCCAATTGTGAAAGAACGGCTTCATCTTTTGCTTTGATATGAAGCTTGATTTGTTTGCTCATTGGTGTATTAACTTCTGCCCTGATATTTCGAACAGAGCGAATAATATCGACTAATAGTCGCATTTCACCGGCTGCTTGATCATCAGATAATTCACGATTCACCTCTGGCCATTTTGCAACAGTAATGGATTCGCCATTATGTGGCAAGTTTTGCCATATTTCCTCGGTAATAAACGGCATGAATGGGTGTAGTAATCTCATCGTGTTGTCTAAGACATATGCAAGAATCGATCTGGTTGTTTTCTTTGCTTGCTCATCTTCACCGTATAAAGGAAGCTTCGCCATTTCTATATACCAATCACAGAATTCATCCCAAATGAAGTTATATAAAACTCGACCCACTTCACCGAATTCATATTTATCCGCAAGCTTTGTTACTGATTCAATTGTTTCATTTAGGCGAGTTAAAATCCATTTGTCTGCAACAGATTTTTCACCACTAAAGTCAATATCTTCGAACTTCATGTCACCCATATTCATTAATGCGAAACGTGACGCATTCCAGATCTTATTGGCAAAGTTCCAAGTTGCTTCAACTTTTTCCATACTAAAGCGTAAATCTTGACCAGGTGAACTTCCAGTAGATAAGAAGTAACGTAATGAATCGGCGCCATATTGGGCGATAACATCCATTGGGTCCACACCATTTCCGAGTGACTTACTCATTTTACGGCCTTCCGCATCACGTACCAGACCGTGAATCAGAACATCTTTAAATGGCCGTTTTCCTGTAAATTCTAGTCCTTGGAAAATCATTCTTGAAACCCAGAAGAAGATGATATCATAGCCAGTTACAAGAGCATCTGTAGGGTAATAGCGTTTAAAATCGGCTGCTTCCTTATCTGGCCAGCCCATTGTGGAGAATGGCCATAACGCAGAACTGAACCAAGTATCTAAAACATCATTGTCCTGCTCCCAGTTTTCGATATCACTTGGTGGCTCATGGTCAACATAAACCTCACCTGTTTCTTTATGGTACCACGCTGGAATTCGATGCCCCCACCATAATTGTCGTGAAATACACCAGTCACGGATGTTTTCCATCCAGCGCAAGTATGTTTTTTCAAATCGTTCCGGAACAAAGTTTACTTTCTCCTCTTGTGATTGAAGCTTAATTGCCTCATCTGCTAATGGTTGCATTTTTACAAACCATTGTGTGGATAGGTATGGCTCAACTACAGCACCGCTTCGCTCACTGTGACCTACTGAATGGAGATGCTCTTCAATATTAAATAGCACGCCTTCTTCTTGAAGATCTTTAACAATTTGTTTTCGGCATTCAAAGCGATCCATTCCTTGGTATTTACCAGCGTTTGCATTCATGGTTCCATCTTCATTCATAACTAAAACACGCTCAAGATTGTGACGATTTCCTACTTCAAAGTCATTCGGGTCATGTGCCGGTGTAATCTTAACTGCACCAGATCCAAATTCCATATCAACATAATCATCAGCCACAATCGGAATTTCTCTACCAACGATTGGGAGAATAACCGTTTTACCGATTAAATGCTTGAACCGCCCATCTTCTGGATGAACAGCGATTGCCGTATCACCTAGCATTGTTTCTGGTCGAGTCGTAGCAATCTCAATAGATCCGCTTCCATCTGCTAATGGATAACGCATATGATAAAATGCACCCTGAACATCCTTATAAATTACTTCAATGTCAGATAGAGCTGTTTTTGTAGCTGGGTCCCAGTTGATGATATATTCACCGCGGTAAATTAGACCTTTTTTATATAAAGTAACGAATACTTCACGTACCGCCTTAGAAAGTCCTTCATCAAGAGTGAAACGTTCTCTGGAATAATCAAGTCCAAGACCTAGTTTAGACCATTGTTCACGAATATGGCTCGCATACTCTTCCTTCCACTTCCATGTCTCTTCTACAAACTTTTCTCGCCCTAGGTCATATCGAGATTTTCCTTCTTCACGTAGCTTAGCCTCGACCTTTGCTTGGGTTGCAATACCAGCATGGTCCATTCCCGGTAACCATAACACATCATAGCCTTGCATTCTTTTAATACGAGTAAGTATATCCTGTAAGGTTGTATCCCACGCATGACCTAGATGTAACTTACCAGTTACGTTTGGTGGTGGAATGACAATCGTATAAGGTTTTTTCTCAGCATCATCTTTTGCTTCAAAAAATTTACCCTCTAACCAATATTGATAGCGCCCCGCTTCAATGGCTTGCGGATCATACTTAGTTGATAAAGTCTTTTCATTACCTTCCATTTGAGTTCCTCCTTAAACTAATAAACAAAATCAAATGCGCCTTGGCGTATTTGCCGTCCAGATTTTTTCGAGCTTGCTCGAAAAGTTTCTTTTGAAAATCTGTGACATCCGCCGGAGGCTTATTTTTCAGCTTCGGCTGAATAAATAAAAAAACTCCATTCATCCTAATAAAAGGACGAATGGAGTCTATTCGCGGTACCACCTTTTTTCATAGATAAAAAACGTATCTATGCTCTCAAAAAAAGATAACGGCTTTTCACCGGCTTTTACTACTTCATTTCATAAAAGCTACTTAAGGGTGACCTTCCATCGTTACGTTCCTAAGAAATCTCACAGCTAATGATTTCTCTCTCTGAAGGTGTTCACAATGTACTCTTCCCTGTCATCGTATGTACTCATTATGGGGATGTAAGTTAAGTTCTTTAAAGAATTTTACTACTTATTTTGTTGAATTTCAATAGGTATTGTCAATAAGGGTAGCCAAGTTTTTTATACTTTATTCTCTTTAAGTTAATTTGTTACAAAATTTTCAATCTGAATTGACAGGAACTTTTCTGCTTTTCCAAGCATAGTTTAGTTATAGGATTTCTTTGAAGGGAGAGATAAAGCATGAGAAGACGACGATTTAGAAAATACTCTTATCCTCATTGGCTACGACAATGTAGAGATGTTTGTCACCAATTTATCATCCCCATCACCATTGTTCAAGCGGTTCGAACTATATTTATACCCACCTCATTTGATGTGCTCTTTTTGGCCATATTAATTTTACTCGCAGTTGCATTTTACCTCGACATGATCTAAAAAATCCCATACTTTATTCCGTATGGGATTCTTCTTCCTCTTGTTCTTTTCTTTTTTGTTCAGCTTCCAACAGTTTCACTGAAACAAATTCAATATTTTTAGTCAACCAATAGGCTCGTTGTAAAACTTGGACATGTTCTAGCTCTGATTTCTTCTGTTTATTATCCATGTAATTTCGAAGACATTTATAGATTGGCTCAGGGAAAGTCAAATGGCTTAGAAAGAGATAGAACTCTTCTTCACGTAATGGAAAACGGCTTTGATAGGTTTCAAACCACTCAAGACAATCTGTACACAAAGTCGGATAAGTCTTTAATATTCGAAAATAGAGGCTTACTAAATCATTGGTAGGGCTGGCATACCCTGCCCTTTCAAAATTTGATAGATAGCCCCTTCCACTGTCATCATATAAAAAATGTGTATCTGAAAAATGATTAAGTGTTAATGCGGTACGGTATGCTTTTTCTCCTATCATTAACTCATGCCATTTATCGAGTTGTGATCTTGCAAATGAGGCTGCTAGACTTACTTCATAAAAATACGTACAGAATTGAAGTTCAAATGGAGACATATACCATTTTTGTTCGGCAGTTTCTACAAAACCTTCTAGTAACTGATTCCGTTCATCCCATTTCTTAACGATTGATTCATAATGCCTTGTAATCTCAGTTTCATCGTTCATTTGTATTTTTCTTGCAGTTGTTAAGTGAATTCTAGCAATTTCTTTAAAAAAGGAATGATAATGTTCTCCACGATGTTCGATGGTCGCAGTTTTTAACCAAGGCATTAGGTAGTGGAATTTATGGTTATGATAGACAAGGTACTTCCCCTCGATGGTTGAGTAAATGGGAACTGCCCTTGTATAGCCCTGTTGCAATAAGTGTTGAAGGAAAGTAGGGAAGGAAGGATTTATTTTATTTGAAACAGACTTTAATGCAAAAATTCCTTTGTTTGTCACAACCTTGGTAACTTTACCGAGTTGTTCAAATGATAAGGGCTTTAGATTATATTTTTTTAAGATGGGCCCTAATTCTCTAGCATCGTTATTATCCATTGGGCCAATCACTCTCTTTCCTAACAGTTTTGGTAATTCGTTTCATAAAGAAAACAGGGTGAGGTTTTCCTCACCCTATCTATGTTTCTAACTATTTGCTTGAACAGGGATGTATAAAAGCTGTCCTTCAGAGACGGAATCTGTGTTTAGTGAATTTACACGTACTAATTGTTGTACTGAGATATCATAACGCTCTGAAATCTTTTCTAACGTATCTCCGTGTTGAACGATACAAATTTTCATGGTTGTATGGTCATCTACTTCATCTCTACCAAAAATTTTAGTTAATAATAAATCATTTTCGCTACGTTTTGAAGGCTCATCAATCTTTTCTTCTCTTTGTTCTTTCACTGCATCTTTTTCCTGGACGGCAGTCGAGTTTTTCTTATTTGGATTATCAGACCCAAAGGATAATTGATTATCATGTCTTGCTTTCACTTCAATTGAAGGGGTTAACACTGCATGAACCTCTTCTTCAATCGCTTCGACTACATCAACAACCTCTTCTTCCTCATGTACCTCGTGTTCTTGGTATGCCTCTTTTCTAGCCTCCACTTCAAATGGAACAAATAGATCAGTATCTTCTTCCTCATTCTGCTGTTCATTTACAGCAATAACCTCTGGTTGTTTCTCCACCTGAGCTTCTTCTCGAGCCTCTACCTGAACATCATCTTTAGCCTCTGACTTAATATCATCTTGAGCCTCTACCTGAACTTTTTCTTGTGCCTCTCTATGTAGCACCACTTCGTCTTTTTCTTGTAGCACTACCTCTACTTGCTCCTGTGTTTTTTCCTCTTCCACCTGTTCTGAAACCGCTTGAACTTCCACTTCGGTTTCTTCTTCAGGAGGAATGCTTCTTACAAGCTCCAGTCCCTCTTCTGCTTCTTGTTCTGCTACAACAGGAGCTTGCACCTCTTGTTTTATTGTCTCCTGCACAGCATCCTCCTTAGGCGCCTGAGTAACACCTTGGATACCGCTAATTGCTAAATCGGCAATAATTTGTAAACATCCACGCTTCGGAATTTCATAGTCAAACGTCTCAATTGAAACATATACATCATCGAGGCTTTGTACACGATCTTGTGGAATTGTAATATCGACTGGGAATCGATGGTTTAGTTCACTAACCCCATCTTCTCTTGTGATCACTTCATTCACAAGGCGAACCGACGTAAAATCGCGTTCCTCCTTCTCGGAATGGTTTTCATCTATACGATATTCACCTGTTAGCTGTAATGCACCGCGTATGGACACATATTGGTCATGCTCTTGAATCACAATATCTGGGTCAAGAGATATTGAGATGAGCTCTGAGACTTCCTGTCCCTTTTGAAACCAGACTGATTCCTCTACTGAAAATCGCAAGTTTTCAGACATAGCTACTCCTCCTTTCAGTCCTCTTCTATACAGATTTACTATGACATTACAATTTTTATGATAAATCATAAGCATTTATGATACTTTCCGTAAATAAAAAGACAGACTCAGTCCGTTTACTGAGTCTGTCCTACTATTCTCGTTATCCTTTTAGTTTAGAAAATGCTTTTTCAGCTGCTTGAATTGTTTTTTCAATATCTTCATCAGTGTGTGCTGTTGATAAAAACAGTCCTTCAAATTGTGATGGTGGAAGGAATACTCCTTCATTTGCCATTTCACGATAATAGGATGCAAAGTACTCTAAATTAGATGTTTTTGCAACTTCATAGTTTATCACTTTTTCATTGGTGAAGAAGAATCCAATCATTGAACCCGCACGATTGATGCAGTGTGGGATCTCGTATTTTTCAGCTGCTTGTGTAAGCCCTTCTTCTAGTCGATCAGCTTTCTTTTTAAATTCAGTGTAGTCTTCTGGTTTCAGCTGTGATAAAGTCTCATAACCTGCAGCCATTGCTAATGGATTACCAGAAAGGGTTCCTGCTTGATAGATTGGTCCAGCTGGTGCAATATTCTCCATAATTTCTGCCCGGCCACCATATGCGCCTACAGGGAGTCCACCACCTATTACTTTACCAAGACATGTAAGGTCAGGAGTGACACCAAAATATCCTTGTGCACAATTATAGTCGACCCGGAATCCAGTCATTACCTCATCAAAAATGAGCAATGTTCCATTTTGTGTTGTAATCTCACGAAGTGCTTCAAGGAATCCTGGCTGTGGAGGAACAACCCCCATATTTCCTGCCACTGGCTCGACAATAACACCTGCTATGTCTTCTCCAAATTGTTCAAACGCGTATTTCACAGCCTCTAAATCATTATAAGGAACGGTAATCGTATTTTTTGCAATTCCTTCGGGTACTCCCGGGCTGTCAGGTAAACCGAGTGTAGCTACACCTGAACCAGCTTTAATCAATAAAGAATCGCCGTGTCCATGGTAACAACCTTCAAATTTTAAGATTTTACTGCGACCTGTATATCCTCTAGCTAATCGTAACGCACTCATCGTTGCCTCTGTACCGGAGTTAACCATCCGAACGATTTCAATTGATGGGACTCTTTCAATGACAAGCTTTGCAAGTTCGTTTTCTGCTAAAGTTGGGGCACCAAAGCTAGTTCCCATTTCGGTTGCTCTTTTAAGTGCTTCCACAACTTGATCATTCGCATGACCATGAATAAGAGGTCCCCATGATAAAACGTAATCTATGTATTCATTTCCATCGATATCATATATTTTAGAACCTTTCCCACGTTCCATGAAGATTGGATCCATAGCTACCGATCTAAAAGCACGAACTGGGCTGTTTACTCCACCTGGCATGAGGTGTACTGCTTCTGCAAATGCCGCTTTTGACTTTTCATAACTTCTCATCTTCGTAACCCCTTTCTTTTTTGGGGGCCTGACCCCCGATGCGTTAATGCGTTAACACGGTGGGGGGCAGGCCCCTTAATAAGCTTAATAAAACAATTACTTATCCTGTAACCAGCGAGCAACATCTTTTGAATGATACGTAATGATTAAATCTGCACCTGCACGTTTCATTCCTGTTAGCATTTCCATAACAATTTCTTTTTCATTTATCCATCCGTTTTGAGCAGCCGCTTTAATCATGGAGTATTCGCCACTCACATTATAAGCTACCACTGGTGCATTAAAATTATTTTTAACGTCACGCACGATATCCAAGTAAGACAATGCTGGTTTTACAATTAAGAAATCAGCACCCTCTTCAATATCTGATTCAGCTTCTCTTAATGCCTCTAGACGATTCGCATAGTCCATTTGATACGTTTTACGATCACCGAAGGAAGGAGCACTCCCTGCAGCATCACGGAATGGACCATAGAATGCTGATGAATATTTAACCGCGTAAGACATAATTGGAACATTTTCAAATCCAGCTTCATCTAAGCCGTGTCTAATCGCTGTCACAAAGCCATCCATCATATTAGATGGGGCAATTATATCCGCACCAGCTTTTGCCTGGCTTACAGCCGTTTTTGCTAATAGTTCAAGGGAAGGATCATTTAAAACTTGTCCATTTTCTATTACACCACAATGCCCATGTGATGTATATTCACAAAGACATGTATCAGCGATTACCACCAAGTCTGGATGCTTTTCTTTTGTTAATTGAGTTGCCTTTTGGACAATTCCGTGGTCATGAAATGCACCAGTACCCGTTTCATCTTTTTCATTTTCATTTGGTACACCAAATAATATAACAGATCTAATTCCTAATTCTACGATTTCATCAAGCTCTTGCTCAAGTAAATCCAATGAAATATTATATACACCAGGCATAGAAAGAACTTCTACTTTCTTATTTTCGCCCTCAGCGATAAACAATGGGTAAATTAGGTCATCTGTATGAAGATGAGTTTCACGTACTAATGCTCGAATATTTGCCGTTTGACGTAGTCTTCTATGTCTTGCAAATTGTAATTTTTCCATTTATTTTTCTCCTTCTTGCGCTTTTAAATAATCGACGATTTCCGTTAATAAATGATCAATGGTGTAATTAGCAGGACATATGTGAATTGGTATATGTAATTGCTTTGCACACTTTTCTGTTTCCGGTCCAATACAAGCAAATATCACATTTTTTGTCCAAAGTTGCCACTCTAATTGTTCAACCATTTTATAAAATTGCTTCACAGTTGAAGGACTTGTAAAGGTTATAATATCAATTTGTTTGTCTTTTAAAAGCGTTATTAAGCGCTCTTTTTCACGAGAATCTCCAACCGTCTCATAGACAACTAAATCGGTAGCTTCTGCCCCATGCCTAATCAATTCATCAACTAAATAAGAACGTGCTAGATTTCCACGAGCAAGTAAAAAGCGAGCACCTTTTTTCACAAAAGGTTTTAAACTCTTAAACAAGCCTTCCGCGATAAACTCTTCCGGGACCAACTCCGGTTTATATCCCTTTGTTAATAGAGCCTTTTCTGTCTTTGTGCCAACTACAGCAATTTTGGGTAGTGGAAGGTTCATTCCCGCTTCTTCCACTACCTGATTATAAAAATCGAAAAAGGAATCTACACCATTCTTACTCGTAAAAATCAACCAATCATATGACTTTAAATTGCTTATTGTATTCTTAATAATCGTTGTATTTTTCGGTTTATCAAATGTTAATAACGGAAGTTCAATTGGCGTTCCGCCAGCCGCTGTAATTTTCATTGAAAATTCAGCAGCTTGCTTTTTACCTCTCGTATTTAAGATTCTTTTCCCTAAAAGAGGTTGTTCGCCTTCCATTACTGATTTAGCTCCTCTTTCACTTTGTCGATGAGTTCTTTTGCACCCAGATTTGTCAATTTATTTGCTGCTTCATGACCAACCTCGATTGGATTATGACCGTAGACCTGTTCCTTGTAAATCGTATTTCCATCAGGAGAGCCCACTAAAGCTGTCAAAGCAATCTCATTATCATCGGACATAGTTGCATATGCTGCGATTGGAATTTGACAGCCGCCTTCCATTTTATCAAGGAATGCACGTTCAGCTGCAACCGTTTTTTCCGTATATTCATCATTAAATTTTGACAATGCTACTAAAAGTTCTGCATCATCTTCACGACATTCTATTGCTAACGCACCTTGACCTACTGCTGGCAAGCAAACCTCAGGGTCTACGAATTCGGATACTACATCGTCAGACCACCCCATACGCTTTAAGCCGGCTGCTGCTAATACAATTGCATCGTAATCTTCGTTCTCAAGCTTTGCAAGTCTCGTATCAATATTTCCACGAATCCATTTAATTTCGATATCGTTTCTTTTTGCTAGAAGCTGTGCACTTCTTCTTAAGCTACTTGTACCCACGATAGCCCCACTTTGAAGCTTTTCAAAGGAAACATTCCCCTTGGAAATGATTACATCACGATGATCTTCACGTTTTGGCACACAACCAATAATTAGGCCTTCAGGTAGCACTGCGGGCATATCTTTCATACTATGAACCGCCATGTCAATTTCCTTATCGAATAAAGCTTGTTCAATTTCCTTAACAAAAAGGCCTTTACCTCCGACCTTAGATAAAGTTACATCAAGGATTTTATCCCCTTTAGTGACGATTTCCTTTACCTCGAACTCATATGGAACACCAAGATCCTTAAGCTGTTGAATAACCCAGTTTGTTTGTGTAATAGCTAATTTACTTCTTCTAGACCCAACAATTATTTTTCTCATGAATGTACCTCCTGTCTATGTATACCAAAAATGAAAACTTGATAAGCTTCCAAATAAAAAGAAATTAACAAGCAAAAGTAAAAATGCTCCAATATTCCAATTAGCGATGGCCTTTCCTTGAAGCTTTTGGACCACCCTTTTATATAAATACCATGCATAGATAACTAGAACAAAAAACGATCCTACCACCTTTGCATCGTAAAAATTAAAATTATCAACCTTAATAAAGGCCCATAACAAACCTAAAATAAGTGATAGTAAAAGCATGGGCACTCCAATGAGATTCAATACATATGACATATGGTCTAGTTTTGATAAATCATCTAAACGAAGGAGTCGTTTTCCCCATTTTTTCTGTTTCAATAAGTTATATTGAATCAAATACAGAATCGAAAAAACAAAAGATAACGAAAATGCGCCATATGAAAGAATCGCCATCGAGATATGAATCATAAGTAATTCTGAGATTAACTGACTTTCCACTGCACTTGAACCGTGCTGACCTGGAGCAAATGTGTGCAATGCCATTATGAAAAAACCTAATAAATTTGTAAAAAATACAATGAAATCTACTCTCAAATATTTGTTTAAAATTAAAGAGAGGGTTATCAGCACCCATGCATAAAAATAAAGCCCCTCCACCATAGATAAAATCGGTAATCTACCTGTACTTAGCAGTCTCGTTAATAGAAAAATCGATTGAATTACCCATACAAATGCAAGTAACCAGAAGGCAAACTTATTCACCCTCCGGTTATTATGAAGAAAGTCTATAAAATAAAGTAGGACACTTAAGGCATAGAGAATTACTGTGAACTCATGTAATCTCATTACATTCATCTCTACCATATCGATTTTCTCCTCATTATGACTGTAGAGAAGGCTGCTGTCTATTTGCTACCTTGTTCAAATTACTCTTAGCCGTTTGCATCCCCTGCTCAGAAACAACTGCTTCCTCAATATCGAAGATTTTCATAAATAATGAAAGTGATTCCTCTGCATTTGGTTGTGCAGCAAGTTCCTTTGCTTGTAAAATAGGGTCTTTTAATAGCTGATTTATGATACTTTTCGTGTGCTTATTTAATACTTTTCTCTCACGTTCGGAAAGATTAGGCATCTTTCGTTCAATACTTTCCATTGTTTCAGCTTGAATGGTTAATGCCTTTTTGCGAAGAGCTGATATCACTGGAACTACGCCTAAGGTATTCAACCAGTTCTTAAATTCAACGATCTCTGATTCAATCATAAGCTCTATTTCTTCAGCCGCTACCTTACGTTCCTGAAGATTGGCTTCCACGATTCCTTCTAAATCGTCAATATCATATAAAAAGACACTTTCTAAATCTGCAAGTCCTGGATCTAAGTCCCTCGGTACAGCAATATCGACCATAAATAAAGGACGACCCTTTCTCATGCGTTCGACATCCTGCATAATCTCTTTTGTAACCACATATCCCTTAGCTCCAGTTGAACTAATCATGATATCAGCTTCAACTAGGGCACATTGAAGTTCCTCTATAGTCTTGGCTTCACCCTGGAATTTCTCAGCTAGGTTTTGTGCTTTTTCAAAAGTTCGATTCATTACCGTTACTTTACCTACGCCTGAACCGTGTAGGTTTTGAACAGCTAACTCACCCATTTTTCCGGCACCTAAGATGAGAACATTTTTATTTGTAAGGTCCCCAAAGATTTTTTTAGCAAGCTCAACAGCAGCATAACTTACTGAAACAGCGTTTGAGCCGATTTCAGTTTCTGAATGTGCGCGTTTAGCTAATGTAATAGACTGTTTAAATAAATGATTGAAAACAGTTCCTGATGTTCCTTTTTCCTGTGCTGATAAAAAGCTTGAACGTACTTGTCCAAGAATTTGTGTTTCACCAACAACCATAGAATTTAATCCACAAGTAACATGAAATAAGTGTTCAACTGCTCCCTCATCTTCAAAGATACTTAAATATGGAGTAAATTCCTCTTTCTCAATACCAAACCATTGTGAAAGAAAATCTTTAATATAGTAGCGTCCTGTATGCAATTGGTCGACTACAGCATATATTTCTGTCCGATTACAAGTTGAAACGATAATATTTTCAAGAATACTTTTTTTCCCTTTCAATTCCTTCATAGCTTGTGCAATGCTATCCGGATCAAAAGTTAATTTTTCACGTATTTCAACAGGGGCTGTTCTATAATTAAGTCCGACCATTAGTGTATGCATAATATCTCTCACCCCAACCTTTTAAATAATCATAATGGATCATTCGTCCAAAAAACTACTACTATTATACCATGTAATACGTTGCGGATTGTCGAAAAATGTGTGAACAGTTTTTGACAACCTATGCTAAGATAAATTTATAATAGATAATAATGATAAAGGCAGTTATATAAATGATTTAATCATCTTGACTTCAATCGTTACATTAACAAAAAAATAGGGTCAAATCAAGTTAATTGCACGGGGGATCATATGAAAAAAAATAATATCTTTTCTGGCATCATCCTTTTAGGGATTGGTTGCTATCTCTTACTACAACAACTGGGTATACCAGTATTTACTAACTTCTATTCTTGGCAAACACTCATCATCATTGTCGGGATTGCCTTTCTCGTTCAAGCTTATCTTGAAAACAATCCAGGCAGTGTTTTACCTGGAGTAATTCTGGTTGGATTTGGATTTCATTTTCACAGTCTCAACCAACTCAGCTTTTGGCCAAAACAGCCGGGTACCTTGCTTCTTATTGTTGGTCTTGGAATGCTATTTACATATTTTAAAACAAAAAATGGGCTATTCCCTAGTATTGTTCTATTATTTATTTCATTATTGTTTCTCAACTACAGCCGATTTATGGGATGGTTAAGCTTTTTTGAAGGTGGGTTTTCATTTATTTTGAACTATTGGCCCGTCCTTGTGATTGGAATCGGCTTTTATTTATTATTCATTAAGAAAAAGTAAATTATACCAAAATGCAATTTGCCCACGAAGAACTTGTCCCGTGGGTTATTTTTATAAAAAAAATAGCATCTCAAAGTTTGTCTTTGAGATACGTATCTTTCTGTTAAAGAATAGAGTTCAAAAAGTCCTTCGTTCGCTGTTCTTTCGGATTTTCAAATATGTCCCTAGGCTTTCCGACCTCCACAATTTTCCCATCATGCATATAGATAACTCGATCTGCAACCTCTCTAGCAAATCCCATTTCATGCGTAACTACAATCATGGTCATTCCTTCATTTGCTAATTGTTTCATTGTATTTAGAACCTCACCGACTAATTCTGGGTCAAGGGCTGATGTTGGTTCATCGAATAACATAATTTCGGGTTTCATTGCTAATGCCCGAGCAATGGCAACACGTTGCTTTTGTCCACCTGACAATTTTGACGGATACACATTCATTTTATCTGCCAATCCCACTTTTGCAAGAAGCTCCTTTGCCTGCTCAATGGCCTCTTGTTTCGGAAATCTTTTAACCTGAGTGGGCGCTTCAATCACATTCTGAAGAACCGTCATATGGGGAAATAGATTAAAATGTTGAAACACCATACCAACTCGTTGCCGTATTTCATTTAGGTTATGGCTATTAGACTCGATATTTTCATCATTAATTATGATTTCTCCACTTTCTTTTAATTCTAAGAAATTCAAACAACGTAACAAGGTGCTTTTGCCAGACCCACTTGCTCCAATTAAACAAACAACCTCACTTTCTTTCACAATCATGTTAATATCTTTTAACACGTGTAAATCCCCGAATGATTTATTTAAATCGACAACTTTTATCATATCCTTCTTTTGCAACTCACTTCACCTTCCCCTATTTATCGCTTGCCGCCAATTTTTTCTCGAGCATTCCAACTAAAATAGTAAAAATCAAGACAAGAATTAAATAATAAATCGCAACGATAAGTAAATATGTCATATAATCAAAATTGTTTGAGCCCAATGTTGTTGATACATTAAAGAGCTCGTTTAAACCAATAAATGCGGCTAGTGATGAGTCCTTTAATCCAATAATAAATTGATTTCCTAGGGGTGGTATTGCTCTACGAAACGCTTGAGGTAGGATAATTCTTCGCATCGTTAAAATCCTGCTCATTCCTAATGATTGTCCCGCTTCCATTTGGCCATTATCAATGGATTGAATGGCACCCCTAAAAATTTCAGCAATATATGCACCATTATGGAATGCCAATCCTAGTGTTACGGACCAAAACATTGATATATCTAAAGCTGATAAGCCAAAATAAAAGACAAAGATTTGAACGATCAACGGGGTTCCTCTTACCAAATAAATATACAAATCAGCAATCTTGACGAGGATGGTTTTCCCGGAGATTTTTAAGAATGCAAAAAACAAACCAATAAAAACCGCGATGAAAATAGCAACAATTGTTACTTGTAATGTAAGTAGCATCCCTTTTAAAAATACTGGATACGAATCAATCAACTGTTCTATGATATGACTAAATTCAGGCAATTACCTTCAACTCCTTTTTCCAAAGTACTTATTAGAAAAAGAAACGAATGCGAAAAAATCACATTCGTTTCTATGATGATACCTATTCTTCTGGATTCGTTGTGATATCTTCTTTAAAGTATTTTTCACTAATTTTCTTTAGGGTCCCGTCTTCCCTTAATGTATCTAGTGCTTCATTTATTTTCTTCAATAGTTCTTCATTGTCCTTCGCCACTGCTACGGCCTGCTCGCTTAAACCAAGAATATCTTTCCCCTCAATTTCTATACCGTTCCCGATAGCTTCTTTTCCCGTTAAGAAGTCAGTAATAACAGCATCATGCTTGCCGATTGCTAAAGCTTCCAATGCCGTAACATCACTGTCGTATTGAACGACATTGTCAGTTACTTCTTGAGCTGTTTTTGCATAAGTAGAACCTTTTGAAACAGCAATTTCCAACCCTTTCAGATCATCTAGGCTTGCTACTTCACTGTCAGGTCTTACGAATATCTGAGGTCCTGAATAGTAATATGGTGTTGAAAAATTAACATGCTCTGCACGTTCATCTGTAATCGTATGACTTGCAACTGCAGCATCAAAACGTCCTGTTTTCACACCCTCTACAATACTGTTAAATTTAAATCTTTTTTGATCTGGTTCTAAACCTAGCTCTTTTGCAATTGCTTCTGCTACTTCAATATCAAACCCAGTCATAACACCGTCTCCATCTGTAACACTAAAAGGATTGTATTCTCCAGATGATGCAAACGTAAATTTTCCGTCTTCAACTAATTTCATCCCTGTTTGAGATGACTTTTCACTTCCACAAGCACTCACAACACCAACCGTCAACATCAGAACTAAAAAAGAAATGAGTTTCGTTTTCAATTTTTGTTTCCCCCTTTTTCTACTTCTACTAAAAACGGCTACCAAAATCCGGCTAGTAAAGTGTACCTAACATTTCTTCTATCTTATTAGGCCAATCCCTTGCTTATAACCGAATCGGTAAAATCGCCTTAATATCTCCCCAATTCTCCATAATGTCCTTTGTTTCGCCAAGCTTGGTTAATCAATAAAAAACAGCTAAAGCATATGCTTTAACTGTTTTCATTGTTCATATATGATTGTAGGACGGTCCATGCCTGCTCTTTTCCTAATCCCGTTTCTGATGAGAACTTGATGATATGGTCATCAGGCTCAAGTTCTAATGTTTCACGAACGACCTTCAAGTGTTTATCCCATTTTCCTTTTGGAATTTTATCTGCCTTTGTTGCAATAACAACAACAGGGATTTCGTAATGTTTCGCAAAATCATACATTAACACATCATCATTGGATGGAGGGTGACGTAAATCAACAATCAAAACAACCGCTTTTAGCTGTTCACGTGTTGTTAAATACTTCTCAATCATTTTACCCCATGCCGCTCTTTCTGTTTTTGAAACCTTTGCATACCCATACCCTGGAACATCCACAAAATGCAATAATTCATTAATCAGGTAAAAGTTTAAAGTTTGCGTCTTTCCAGGCTTTGATGATGTACGTGCCAACGCTTTACGATTAATCATTTTATTAATAAACGAAGATTTTCCAACATTCGAGCGTCCGGCCAGCGCAAATTCAGGAAGATCTCCTTCTGGATATTGCTCTGGCTTTACAGCACTTATAACGATTTCTGCACTTGTAACTTTCATTTTTTCTCCTCTATTAACGCATGTTTTAATACTTCATCTAAATGTGAAACCGGAATAAATTCGACATCATTTCTTACACTATCAGGGATGTCCTCTAAATCCTTTTCGTTTTCCTTTGGAAATAAAATCTTCGTTAAACCGGCACGATGGGCACTTAATGATTTTTCTTTTAAACCACCTATCGGGAGAACACGGCCTCTTAAGGTAATTTCACCAGTCATCCCAACTTCCTTGCTGACAGCTTTACCAGTTAAAGCAGAAATTAGTGCGGTCGCGATTGTAATCCCAGCTGAAGGTCCGTCCTTTGGAACAGCACCTTCTGGAACATGAATATGGATATCATTTTTTTCATTAAAGTCAGGATCAATCTTTAATTCTTGTGCTTTAGATCGAATATAACTAAAAGCTGCTTGAGCAGACTCCTTCATGACATCCCCTAGCTTCCCAGTGAGGACAAGCTTTCCTTTACCAGGTGCTAGCGATACTTCGATTGAAAGAGTGTCTCCGCCAAAAGCAGTATACGCAAGTCCAGTAGCAACTCCAACCTGGTCTTCGATTTCTGCTTGGCCATAACGGAATATCGGTTTCCCTAAAAATTCAACTACATTTTTTTCGGTAATGACAACTCGTTTCTTTTCACCAGAAACGATTATCTTAGCCACCTTACGACAAATTTTCGCGATTTGACGCTCTAGACTACGGACTCCCGCTTCTCTTGTGTAATGACGAATAATATTCAATAGAGCATCTTCTCTTATTTGTAATTTACCTTTTGTCAAACCATGCTCTTCAAGTTGTTTTGGTAATAAATGATCTTTGGCGATATGGACTTTTTCAAGCTCAGTATACCCAGCGATTGTGATAATTTCCATTCGGTCACGTAGTGGTCCTGGAATGGTTGCCAAGTTATTAGCAGTAGCAATGAACATAACCTTCGATAAATCATAAGGCTCTTCAATAAAATGATCACTAAAGTTGAAGTTCTGTTCAGGATCCAATACTTCAAGCAAGGCTGCTGATGGGTCGCCTCTAAAATCGTTGGACATTTTATCTATTTCATCTAATAAAAAGACTGGATTAATTGTACCGGCCTTTTTCATTCCTTGGATAATACGCCCTGGCATTGCTCCTACATATGTTCTACGGTGCCCCCTGATTTCAGATTCATCACGAACACCACCTAGAGAAATCCGCACAAAATTTCTACCAAGTGATTTTGCCACTGATTTTGCTAACGATGTTTTACCAACTCCTGGAGGTCCAGCTAAACATAGAATTGGCCCTTTTAAAGAGTTTGTTAATTGTTGAACAGCTAAATATTCAAGTACTCTTTCCTTTACCTTATCAAGCCCAAAATGGTCTTTTTCAAGGATTTCCTCTGCATGGTGAATATCTAGTCGATCTTCCGTTGCATTTGTCCATGGCAATGACAAAAGCCATTCTATATAATTCCGTATTACAGCGCTCTCTGCCGAAGTTTGTGGGATTTTTTCGTAGCGGTCAAGTTCTTTCAAAGCGACTTGCTCGATATGGTCAGGCATTCCTGCTGCTTCAATTTTATCCTTTAGTGTAGTTACCTCACCTGTTTTTCCCTCTTTATCTCCTAATTCTTTTTGAATAGCTTTCATTTGTTCACGCAGATAGTATTCCTTCTGAGTTCTTTCCATGGAACGCTTTACACGTTGGCCAATTTTCTTTTCAAGACTTAAGACTTCTTTTTCATTATTGATGATAGTAATGACCTTATTCATTCTGGCTCGAACATCAATCGTTTCAAGAATTTCTTGTTTTTCTTTCAGTTTGAGAGGGATATGGGAGGCAATGATATCTGCCATTCGACCTGGTTCCTCAATATCAGTAACAGACGTATATGTTTCAGTCGATATCTTTTTAGAAAGCTTTATGTACTGTTCGAAATACTCAAGCATCATCCGCATGAGTGCTTCAGATTCTACATCCTTTGTTTCGTCTTCCTCAAATGTTCTTACTTTAACCGAATAATACGTATCTTTGTCAAATATTTCTTTAATTTCCGCGCGATAAAGTCCTTCAACCAATACACGTATTGTTCCATTTGGTAATTTAAGCATTTGTTTTACTTGCGTTAATGTTCCTATATTATAGATATCATCCTCTGTAGGATCGTCAATAGCCACATCTTTTTGGGTTGTTAAAAAAATGATATGGTCTTCTACCATTGCTTTTTCCAATGCTTGCACTGATTTTTCACGGCCAACATCTAAATGCAAAACCATAGTTGGATAGACAAGCAATCCGCGAAGTGGTAAAAGAGGAACAATGATTTCTTTTTTTCTTGTCATTGCATACACCTCAAAATTGAATATAGTTCTTAAAGTTGATGTTCAAAAAGTCCGGTGAAAATGACACATCGAATTTCTGCGTTGGCTTGCTTCTCCGTTAATCACGTATTAACTGCATACGCTCCGGTACTCAAAGCTGCGCCGCCTTGAAATTCTCGGTCCTTTTCATCCTCCTTTTTGAACATGTTCTTAAATGTAAATTTTATCTTATTTGATAGCTAGTGTCTATTTTGGAGGATTTTTCATTTTTATATTAAAGATGAAAAACATAAAAAGACTTCGACGTTCTTTTTATAGTATGTCGAAGTCTTTCTATTTTAAACTGTTTTACATTTAGACAGATTCTGTTTTTGAAAAGTTAGTTGAAGCCGGAATGATTGATTGCTTGGATTGCTTTTGCCGTTCAGGTGTTTCAATTGCAATCTCAAAGACTTCTTCCAAATTGGTAACTGGAATAATTTCAATTCCCTCAATTTCCTTTAAGATTGATTGCATATTTTCTTGAGGGATGATGACCTTTTTTGCTCCTGCTTGTTTTGCTGCTTTAATTTTCGGCACAACTCCACCAATTGGCTTTACATTCCCATGAATACTAATTTCGCCTGTCATGGCAACTTTATGATCGACTGGGAATTTATGAATGGCAGAATAGATACCGGTAGCCATTGCAATCCCTGCAGAAGGTCCATCAATTGGAATCCCCCCAGGGAAATTAACATGGATGTCATAATCATGTGCAGGAACGCCCATTGAACGAAGTACAGTAATGACATTTTCAATGGAGCCCTTCGCCATACTTTTTCTTCGAACAGACTTTCCACGGTCCCCAATACTTTCTTCTTCAACGATACCAGTTATATTGATCGTTCCTTTATCTTTAGCAGGGATAACGGTGACCTCGATTTCTAACAATGCTCCAGTGTTAGGTCCATATACAGCTAAGCCGTTAACAAGTCCCACCCTTGCACTTGGATATATCTTCTTATCATAACGAGGTGTTAACTGACTTGAATGAAGTACCCACTCTATATCTTCATCCTTAATAAAATCGCGATCCTCGGAAATTGCAATTCCAGCGGCGATTTGAACCATATTCACCACTTCACGTCCATTCCTTGCATATGAGGCAAGTGTAGCAATCCCTTTTTCAGTCGCCTGCATTTTGACTTTCTCAAGTGCTTTTCTTGTTACAATTGCTAATTCATCCTGATCTAAATCACGGAAAAATACCTCTAAGCAACGGGAACGAATCGCTGGTGGTATTTCATTAGGTGTGCGTGTTGTCGCGCCAATCATTCGAAAATCAGCTGGCAATCCATTCTTAAAAATATCATGAATATGTGTAGGAATTTGTGTGTTTTCCTCGCTATAATAAGCACTTTCAAGAAATACTTTGCGATCCTCTAATACCTTTAACATTTTATTCATTTGAATGGGATGCAGCTCTCCAATTTCATCGATGAATAAAACGCCTCCATGTGCATGTGTTACAGCCCCTGGTTTTGGTTGAGGAATACCTGCTTGCCCCATCGCACCTGCTCCTTGATAAATCGGATCATGAACAGAACCTATTAAGGGGTCCGCTATTCCACGTTCATCAAATCGTGCGGTTGTCGCGTCTAATTCTACAAAAACAGCTGATTGCTTAAAAGGAGACTTTGCATTGCGTTTTGCTTCCTCCATTACAAGACGTGCTGCCGCTGTTTTACCTACTCCGGGTGGTCCATAAATAATGACGTGCTGAGGATTTGGTCCACAAAGCGCTGCTTTTAATGATTTTATTCCATCCTCTTGTCCAACAATATCTGAAAAACTAGTTGGTCTTACTCGCTCAGCTAGAGGTTCTGTTAAGGAAATGGACCTCATTTTACGGAGTTGTTCCATTTCTTTTCTAGACTCTTTATCTATAGATACCTTTTGAGTTCGCTGGTTTTTAAGGAGATTCCAAAAGTAAAGTCCGATGATCACTCCAAAAAATAGCTGTACGAATAAAACAATACCTGTCCAACTCATATTATTCCTCCTGCTCGCAAAGATAGACTACTATCTGCTATTATCTCCTGAGTATAGGTGGAATAAACCAAATTTGACGGATTTTTGGCTAGTCATTTCGTTATATTTATTACGTAACTCTTAAAATAACGTACTGAATAAAATCAAATTAATACATATTATACAAATTTGTCCGGTTATTTAGGACTATTTTATAAAAGCTGACTATCTGTAAGATATGGAAGTATGGAAGGAGTGAAAATATGAAGAAAAGGTAGTTACTAGCCTTTCTTTCAGCATCTATTCTTATTTTCGGAGGATGCTCAGCAGAAAAAGAGAAGCAGTCAGCAAAAAAATCACAAGAAGAGAAAGTAAATAAAACGGAAAACGAAACAGATCCAAACAAAAGCACTTAAACAATCACTCAGGTTGATGAAAGGGATGCTAAAAATCTAAATATTAAAATGGAAATTACTCAATAAAAAAATCCCGAGTTGCCTCGGGATTTTTTCTTATGCGGAGATTTCTGTGTTTTCAACAACCGTTCCATCATCCAATAAAAGCTTTGGAGAGGTATTTTTTGATACAGTTTCCGCAGTAATGATGCATTTCTTAATATCGTCTCTTGAAGGAAGATCAAACATCACATCGAGCATAATTCCTTCGATAATGGAACGCAAACCACGGGCTCCTGTTTTACGTTCAATTGCCTTTTTTGCAATTTCCTTGAGAGCATCCTCTTCGAAATCCAATTCGACTTCATCTAGCTCAAGCATTTTTTGATATTGCTTAACTAAAGCATTTTTTGGTTTCGTTAGAATCTCTACCAACGCGTCCTCATCTAAAGGTTCAAGGCTCGCAATAACCGGAAGACGGCCAATAAATTCAGGAATTAAACCAAACTTTAATAAGTCTTCTGGTAATGATCTAGAAAGTAGTGATTTTTGGTCTAATTCTTCTTCCACAACGTTAGAACCAAATCCAATTACTTTTTTACCAAGACGGCGCTTGATGATTTGTTCAATTCCATCAAAAGCTCCACCACAAATAAATAGGATATTTGAAGTGTCAATTTGAATAAATTCTTGATGAGGGTGCTTCCTTCCACCTTGTGGAGGTACACTTGCCACTGTGCCTTCAAGAATTTTCAATAATGCTTGCTGTACACCTTCACCCGAAACGTCACGAGTAATTGATGGATTTTCGGATTTACGTGCAACCTTATCAATTTCATCGATATAAATGATTCCCTTTTCAGCTTTCTCCACATCATAATCAGCTGCTTGAATAAGTTTTAATAGAATATTCTCTACGTCTTCTCCAACATATCCAGCTTCTGTCAATGAAGTAGCATCCGCAATCGCAAATGGTACATTTAAAATACGAGCCAAAGTTTGCGCTAATAATGTTTTACCACTACCAGTTGGCCCAATCATACAGATATTACTTTTTGATAATTCAACATCATCAATTTTACTGTTTGAATTAATACGCTTATAGTGGTTATATACAGCGACAGCTAATGACTTTTTCGCTGCATCTTGACCTATCACATATTCATCTAGGATTTCTCTTATTTCTTTTGGTTTAGGTACATCTTTAAATTCAACTTCTTCCTCTGTACCTAGTTCCTCTTCAACGATTTCAGTACATAATTCAATACATTCATCGCATATATAAACGCCAGGACCTGCAACTAACTTTCGAACTTGATCTTGGGTTTTCCCGCAAAAAGAACACTTAAGTTGCCCTTTTTCATCATTAAATTTAAACATCATGTCACCCCTTATTTGTTTCTTTCTCTCTACACTAAGCCCCTACGGCTTCGATAAGCGTCGAATCTCATCGTCACCTCTAGTCGTCAGCATCCTCACGTACATTTAAATACGCACCGGTGCTTCCTCAATTGTTTCCTCGATCTTCTCGCTTCTCGTACACCTATTACATAGGCAATCTTGTTTGAACTTTGGCCATTACCGTCAGTTCCATTATCTAATTATGTAATGCACATTGTACCATATTTCTTCTTCAGAATGGTAATAATAACTCTCGCGCTCATTATGTAAGTTATGTGTGGTCTTAAAAAACAACTAGTGAAATATGTGCTGACTTCGCCCCTCCTTTTTCAGTGTTCCCTTTTTCTTTAGATTAAAACTACTACAAAATGCTTATTATATGTACAACTTTTTAGTTTTGGGTATAAAACAAGGCACGATCATATCGCGCCTTGATATTCCCTTATTTATTATTATGCAACACTTTTGCTATTTTCTACAAGAAAATCGATTGCTTTTCTAATTTTTAAATCTTCTGTAATTCCATCTAAGCCACCAAGCATTGACTTAATCTCATCAGCAGAAACGCCATACATTGTTGCCATATTTTCTAACTCTGCATTGATTTCCTCTTCAGTCACTTCAATGTTTTCAGCTTTTGCGATCGCTTCTAAAGTTAAGTTAACACGAACGCGCTTGCCAGCATCTTCTTTCATTTGTTCACGTAAAGCATTTTCGTCTTGACCAGAGAATTGGAAGTATAGGTCAAGGTTCATGCCTTGCATTTGTAAACGTTGTTCAAATTCACGTAGCATGCGGTCTAATTCAGTATTAACCATTGCCTCTGGAATATCGATTTCAGCATTTTCTGATGCTTTTTCGATTAATGTATCTTTAAGGCTATTTTCAGCGTCACGCTTCTTAGTCTCTTCTAAACGAGTTCTAGTTTTAGCTTTTAATTCATCTAATGTTTCAACTTCATCGTCTACATCTTTTGCAAACTCATCATCAAGCTCTGGAAGTTCTTTTGCTTTGATTTCGTGAACTTTCACTTTAAAAGTTGCTGGCTTACCTGCTAGGTTTTCAGCATGGTATTCTTCAGGGAAACTAACTTCAACGTCTTTTTCTTCACCTGTAGCAATACCAACTAATTGTTCTTCGAATCCAGGAATGAATGAACCAGAACCAATTTCTAATGAATAGTTCTCAGCTTTTCCACCTTCGAATGCTTCTCCATCAACGAAACCTTCGAAATCAATTACAACAGTGTCGCCATTTTCTACAGTACCTTCTTCTTTAACAACAAGTTCTGCATTGCGCTCTTGTAATTGTTTGATTTCTGCATCAACTTCTTCATCTGTAACAGTTTCTTCAAGCTTTTCAACTTCTAGACCTTTGTAGTCACCAAGTTTAACTTCTGGCTTAACAGTTACTTTAGCAGTGAAAATAAGGTTTTTACCTTTTTCGATTTGTTCAACATCAACTTCTGGACGATCAACTGGCTCAATACCAGTTTCTTTGATTGCATTTTCATATGCATCTGGAAGAATAATATCTAATGCATCTTGGTAAAGTGATTCAACACCAAAACGCTTTTCGAACATTCCACGAGGCATTTTACCTTTACGGAACCCAGGTACGTTAACTTGCTTTACTACCTTTTTGAAAGCTTCGTCAAGTCCTTGGTTAAATGTTTCTGCGTCAACCTCTACTGTTAAGACACCTTGGTTTCCTTCTAATTTTTCAAACTTTGCGGACATAATTCTTTCCCTCCAACTATCTATTTACTAACTATTTTTTCCGATATGTAAATTTCATAACTATTACCATATGTCGGTAAACTAGCATTTTACAACCATTACATTATAACATAGAATAGTCACCTTTCAACATATAGAATATTTTTATATTGTTAGAAAGTTTAACCAACTAATCAAAATTATAATATCTTCGATTACCATTTTTTATTCGATATACGAAAAACGCTCTACCTTTTCTAGCATATCTAGAGCATGTTTTAGTTCAAACAAACTTATCCCATAGATTTGCTCAAGTGTTCGATTCTCAATCTCCATTCCGTGAAGTTCAGCACTATATAAATGAAGAGCAGCAGCATACGTTGCTGGATTCTCATCATCTAATGTAAAAGGAAAAATCACAAAAAGATGCTGAAGCCAAATCTCTTTTGCTGTTTCATATAGAGTCGGATTCTCATTTTGCAATTGTTCCTCCAAGATCGATAAAACCTGAATTGCAAAAGGTGACATGGATGGATCAATTAACTTTGAAGGGATAACTTTAAGGGTCTCCCCAAGCTTCTCAACCTCTGTCTCACGATCCACCTGATTCATTGCAAGCAACTGCAATATCATCGTTTTTACAACAGGATGTTTTTTAGGATTAGCTAAAAATGGAACCAGCATATCTAAGTATTTCCGTACATTGAGTTCCTTCATGGATTGTATGGCAGCTATTTGATTCCCGATAAATTCTTCATTATATAAAACATGTTGTAGATGTTCCATAACATCCTGATTCGTGTTCTCAGCTTCTCTTTCCACCTCATCAGAATAAAGCATTCTTTTACTCAGTTCTAAGAGCTGGGACAGATTGTCTAAATACTCGGGAGGAACTGAATCTTCATCAAGCACAGCCTCAATTGTTGTTTTTACTTCATTATATTGTCCGAGTTGAATGAGAATGGTTAAGTAGATTTGAAGGACATGAAAATAGTCCCCAACATCTTCTTTCATCATAACTAAACAATTTTCTTTTGCTTGCTCTAATTCTCCTAGTTCAAAAAGACAGATGACAATTCCAAGCTCTATTTCATGATTGCCCTCTTCAAGTTCCTGAGCTTGTATTAATAAAGTTAAAGCTTCTTTAAATTGCTTATTGGTTAATGCATCAAGACCTTTTTCCATTAATCTTTCCTTTAGATGAGGAAAGGGAACAACTTTATCCTGCTTCTTACCATTAAACTTTTTTTCCATAGAGTTTTTCCAACCCCAAACTCGTTTTCTACTTGAGTTATTAGTGTACCAATGAAAAAAAGAGAAAACAATAGTGATACCATGATAGGATACAAAAAAAGACAAAGTCTGATGGACTTTGTCTAGAATTATTAGTTCGCAGTTTTAACTTCGTACTCTTTAATTTGTTGTTCATAGGAAAGAGTCTTGTCAATCTCATCCCAACCATTGATCAACATTTCCTTCCAGTATGCATCAATTGAAAATTCTGTTTTGAAGCCTTTTGAATCAACTATTGTTTGTTCCTCTAATGAGATAGTGCATTGATAGTCAGCAGCATTCGCTTCTTTTAGAAGATACTCGATCACGCTTTTTTCTAATACAATAGGCAAAATACCATTCTTCAAGCAGTTATTATAGAAAATATCTGCAAATGATGGAGCTAGGATTGCCTTAAATCCATAGTCTTGTAATGCCCATGGAGCATGCTCACGAGAAGAACCACAACCAAAGTTTTCATTTACAACAAGAATCGTCGCACCCTCATTTTCTTTTCGATTTAATTCAAAATCTGGATTCGGGCTTCCGTCAGCTTCGAAGCGCCAATCAAAAAAGGCATATTTTCCAAACCCAGTTCTTTCGATACTTTTCAAAAATTGCTTCGGAATGATTTGGTCGGTATCCACATTGTTTCGATCCATTCCTGCAACTTTACCTTGATGTGTGATAAATGGTTCCATAATTATGCCTCCTCCCAAGCTGTTACCTTTTGAATTTTACGAACATCTACGAATTTCCCATAAATAGCTGCAGCAGCTGCCATTGCTGGACTTACTAAGTGTGTACGTGCACCCTTACCTTGTCGTCCCTCGAAGTTACGGTTTGAAGTTGAAGCACATCTTTCACCAGCAGGAACTACGTCTGGGTTCATACTTAAGCACATGCTGCATCCAGCATCACGCCATTCAAAGCCAGCGTCACGGAATACATCAGCAAGACCTTCTTTTTCCGCTTGTTGTTTCACTTGTTGAGATCCTGGAACGACTAAAGCCCGTACATTAGGAGATATCTTTTGACCACGGATAATTTCAGCCGCTTCGCGTAAGTCACCAATTCGTGAATTTGTACATGATCCAATAAATACATGTTGAATTTCTACTTCATTAATCGGCGTTCCAGGAGCAAGCTCCATATATTCATAAGCACGCTGAGCAGACTTCTTGTCAACTTCTTTATCAAAATCCTCTGGATATGGAACTGTATCCTCAATAGTTATACTCATAGATGGGTTAGTACCCCATGTAACAGTAGGTAAGATTTCATCTGCATGAATTTCTAGAATTTCATCGAAAGTAGCACCCTCATCAGTTGCAAGAGCTCTCCATCTTTCAACAGCTGCATCAAAATCTGCACCTGAAGGGCTATGCTTTCTTCCCTTTAAATAGGAGAATGTTGTTTCATCTGGGCTTATTAAGCCAGCTTTCGCTCCACCTTCAATTGACATATTACAAATGGTCATTCTTTCTTCCATTGACATGTTTCGAATTGCTTCTCCTGTATATTCGATTACATGTCCTGTTCCGAAATCAATCCCAAACTTACGGATAATCGATAAAATAACGTCCTTCGCATAGACGCCAGGTGATAATGTTCCAACTACATTTACCTGCATGGTTTTAGGTTTTTGTTGCCATAATGTCTGGGTTGCAAGAACATGTTCGACTTCACTTGTCCCAATTCCAAACGCTAATGCTCCAAATGCTCCATGTGTAGATGTATGGCTATCCCCACATACAATTGTTTTTCCTGGTTGTGTTAATCCAAGCTCAGGTCCAATAACGTGAACAATTCCCTGTTCTGGGCTGTGTAGATCTGCTAATGGTACGTTAAATTCCTTACAGTTTTTCTCCAATGCACTCATTTGTTTAGCAGCTATCTCATCCTTTGTTTGGAAGCGATCACTTGTAGTAGGTACGTTGTGGTCCATTGTCGCAAATGTTAAATCAGGTCTTCTGACTTTTCTATTTTTTATACGTAAACCTTCAAAAGCTTGCGGAGAAGTTACTTCATGGACAAGATGTAGGTCAATGTATAATAGGTTTGGTTTCCCCTCTTCATGATTGATAACGTGCTGATCCCATATTTTTTCTATAATCGTTTTCGGTGCCATTAGTATCTTCATCCTCCTTTTTCACTTTTTTTGAAAAGATAAGCTCGGTATATACCGAGCTATCAGCAGGTCTAGCTTTGCAATTTATAAATCTATGCATAGCAAGACATAATATTTGAAATCGCCCCGTCCTCAACTAAGGCCTCTTTAATTTTTTCTACCATTTCTGTTGTTGAAATTGCATTTCCTTGTGGTTGAACAACATCTGCAGTACGATAACCAGCAGCTAATACATCATCCACGGCTTTTTCAATAGCTTTTGCCTCTTCTTCTAATCCAAAAGATAAGCGTAAAAGCATAGCTGCAGATAATATGGTTGCAATTGGATTTGCAATATCCTTTCCAGCGATATCTGGTGCAGAACCATGGATTGGTTCAAATAGACTCGGTCCATCCGTCGATAAACTTGCTGAAGGAAGCATGCCAAGTGATCCTGTTAACATGGATGCTTCATCACTTAAAATATCTCCAAACATATTCTCAGTAACGACTACATCAAATTGCCTAGGGTTTCGGATTAGTTGCATTGCCGCGTTATCCACTAGCATATGCTCTAATGTAACCTCTGGATAAGAAGTAGCTACTTCTTCAGCAACCTCGCGCCACATTCTGCTAGATTCCAAGACATTAGCTTTGTCTACAGATGTCACTTTCTTCCTTCTTGTCATAGCCATTTCAAATGCTTTTTCAATGATTCTTTTCATTTCAGAGCGTTTGTAGGAAAGAGTATCAACAGCTGCTTCTTCGCCATCTTCAATCTTTCTACCACTTGGCTTTCCAAAGTAAAGACCACCAGTAAGCTCTCTGACAATTACGAAATCCGCATTTTCAATCACTTCTTGTTTAAGTGGAGAAGCGTCTAGTAAGCTATTAAAACAAGTTACCGGTCTTACATTCGCATACAAGTTTAAGGCTTTTCGAATTTGTAATAATCCTTTTTCAGGACGTAAGTGTGGAGGGTTAGAATCCCACTTCGGACCCCCTACAGCCCCTAGCATTACTGCATCACTTTGTTTACATACTTCCAGTGTTTCCGCCGGAAGAGGAGTGCCTTCAGCGTCTATTGCTGAACCACCTATTAAAGCGTGTTGAAATGTAAACTCATGATTGTATTGTCCGGCGACAGCCTTCAACACTTCGATTGCCCCTTTAGTCACTTCTTTGCCAACGCCATCTCCACGAAGTACGGCAATACTCTTCTTCATATTGACTCCTCCTCTTTTATCTTATCTACACTGAAAATAGTAAATTTAAAAGTTTAAACTCCAACTTTTTCAAGTAGCTTCTTATTCTTTTCAACTGTTATAAGTCTATTTACTGCATTAACATATGCTCTTGCAGAAGCTTCTAACACGTCTTGTGCAGAGCCTCTTCCACTGCTTTCAACATTCTCATGTTTTACTTTTACAAATACCTCTGCAAGTGCGTCACGCCCTGCGCCAACAGATTGGATTCGGTAATCATCTAATGTTATTGAAATACCGAAGCAGCGTTCGAGTGTATTGTAAAGTGCTTCAACACTTCCTGATCCTGTAGCAGCCTCTTGGATTTGGTTACCTTCACGATCTGTTAAGGTGATGGTTGCAGTAGGGATTTGGTTTGTACCGTATTGAACCTGCATAGAGGTTAATTGATACGTATCCTCCACGTTTGCTACCTTTTCATTTACTAATAATGTAACTAAATCATCATCAGTAATTTCTTTCTTTTTATCTGCTAAATCTTTAAATAGCTTAAATACGCGATTAATTTCTTGGTCATCTAATGTGTAGCCTAATTCTAAAATACGATTACGAAATGCGTGTCTACCTGAATGCTTTCCTAGCACCATTGAATTTGATTTCACCCCTACTAACTCTGGAGTGATAATTTCATAGGTCGTTTTTTCCTTTAACACACCATCTTGGTGAATACCTGATTCGTGTGCATAAGCATTTCTACCAATAACAGCTTTGTTTGGAGGAACAATCATACCTGTTAATTTACTAACTAAATCACTTGTACGCTTGATTTCATCCAACTTTAATCGAGTATGTGCTTGGTAGAAGTCCTGACGAATATGGAGTGCAACTGCAACCTCTTCTAATGAGGCATTACCTGCCCTTTCCCCAATTCCATTTATGGTTCCTTCTACTTGTAACACACCATGTTCAATAGCTGATAATGAATTGGAAACTGCCATTCCAAGATCATCATGACAGTGAGTTGATAAAATAACTTTATCTATATTCGGTACGTTTTCTAGTACATAGGTAAACATTTTGCCGTATTCTTCTGGAGTACCATACCCAACTGTATCCGGTAGATTAATCACATTTGCTCCAGCATCTATTACTTCTTTGATGATTTTTGCTAAGAAGTCTAATTCTGTTCTGCTCGCATCTTCCGCAGACCATTGGATAATTGGGAAGAATTGAGAAGCATATTTAACACTATCCACAGCTGTTTGAATTACTTGTTCTTTTGTCTGCTTAAGCTTATATTTTCTATGAATTGGGGAAGTTGCAAGGAAGGTGTGGAGACGAGGCTCCGCTCCTCCCTTCAATGCTCCCCATGCTGCATCAATATCACTTTGTACAGCACGTGCAAGTCCTGTTACGGAAACATTTTTGATGATATCAGCAATTTGTTTAACTGACTGGAAATCACCTTCAGAGGCAGCTGGAAATCCGGCCTCCATAACATCCACATTGAGTCGTTCCAGTTGCTTAGCAATTTCAAGTTTTTCATGTAGGTTTAAGTTTACTCCAGCAGACTGTTCTCCATCTCTTAATGTAGTGTCAAAAATATTAATTTTCCGCACGGGCACCCACCACTTCTTTCACTTGTCTTTGTTTGACGAATGGCATCATTGCACGAAGCTTCTTACCAACTACTTCAATTTGATGTTCAGCTTCAATTTTGTTAATTGCGTTAAATTCTGGACGATTCGCCTGATTTTCAAGAATCCAACCTTTTGCAAACTTACCTGTTTGAATATCCTTTAATACTTCCTTCATTTCAGCTTTCACACTGTCATTTACAATACGTGGTCCAGTTACGAAATCGCCCCACTGAGCTGTGTCAGAGATTGAATATCTCATTCCAGCTAAACCTTCTTCGTACATTAAATCAACGATTAGTTTTAATTCATGTAGACACTCAAAGTAAGCAACTTCTGGTTGGTATCCAGCTTCTACTAATGTTTCGAATCCTGCTTTAACTAATGCAGTGGTACCACCACATAATACCGCCTGTTCACCAAATAGATCTGTTTCAGTTTCTTCTTTAAATGTCGTTTCAAGAACACCCGCTCTAGCCGCTCCAATTCCTTTCGCATATGCTAGTGCAACCTCTTTTGCATTTCCAGTTACGTCTTGTTCAACCGCAATTAATGCTGGAACCCCTGCACCTTCAGTGAATGTACGACGTACTAAATGTCCCGGGCCTTTTGGAGCTACTAGGAAAACATCTACGAAGTTTGGTGGTACGATTTGGCTAAAGTGAATGTTAAAACCATGAGCAAATACTAATGCATTTCCTGGCTCTAATCCTGGTTCGATTTCTTCTTTATATACCTTTGGTTGATTTTCATCTGGTAGTAATACCATAATTACATCCGCTTGCTCAGCAGCTTCTCGAACTGAATAAACTTGTAGTCCATCATTTTTTGCTTGTTCAAAAGATTTTCCTTGACGTAGACCAATAATTACATCCACGCCACTTTCACGTAAGTTCAGTGCATGTGCGTGTCCTTGTGAACCGTAACCAATGATAGCAACCTTCTTATTTTGTAAAACTGAATCATTTACATCTCCGTTATAATATACCTTTGTCATTTTAAAATCTCTCCCTTATTAGAATTAAGTTTTGTATGTTAATGTGATTAAACCCTTTAGTTGATGAAACGTATTTAAACAATAGAAATATTCTTTGGATTTGAAGCTGTCTTTTGGTTACCCCTTGTGAAAGCAGTTGTGCCTGTACGGGCTACTTCTTTAATTCCGTATGGCTTTAAGAGGTTAATTAAAGCTTCGACTTTTTCTGATTCACCTGTAACTTGGATAACCAGGCTTTCCTTACTTACATCAATAATCGATGCCCGGAAAGGATCTATTAAGCTATAAATCTCATTTCTATTTGATGGACTGGATGCTACTTTAATGAGAGCAAGCTCCCTAGCCACAATGGCTTGATTCGTAATATCCACGACCTTTATAACATCAATTTGTTTATTTAGCTGTTTTGTGATTTGTTCAACAACGGTTTCTTCATCGAGATGTATTACAAATGTCATTCGTGAGAGTCCCTCTGTTTCGGAATGTCCCACTGTAATACTCTCAATATTGTAATGACGTTTAGTTAACAGGCCAGTGATTCGGTTAAGTACACCAGCGCGGTTATTTACTAGTAATGTGATGATTCTTTTCACAGTTTAACACCTACCATTTCATGATGACCCTTTCCTGTGGCTACCATTGGGTATACATTTTCGAAAGGCGTCACATTAAAGTCCATAAGGACCGGTCCAGCGTATTCGATAGCTTCTTTTAACACTTGCTCTGCTTCTTGTTCATTTGTAGCTCTCAAACCTTTAATTCCATATGCATCAGCTAGTTTCATAAAATCTGGCTGATTAGGAATCAGAGAATGTGAGTATCTCTCTTTATAGAAAAGTTGTTGCCATTGTCTAACCATTCCCAAAGCTTTGTTGTTAAGAATGATGATTTTGATTGGTAGGTTTAATTCATGAATGACTGAAAGTTCTTGGGAAGTCATTTGGAATCCACCGTCTCCTAGGATGGCAACCACAGTTGATGACCTTTCAGCTAACTGTGCTCCGATACTAGATGGTAAGCCAAAGCCCATTGTTCCAAGTCCGCCTGATGTTACCCAACGATTTGGTTTTGTAAACTGATAGTATTGGGCAGCCCACATTTGATGCTGGCCAACGTCAGTTGTAACAATTGCTTCCCCATCTGTATATTTATAGATAAGTTCTATTAATTTTTGTGGTTTTAATTCATCTTCTGATGGTTTATAAACAAGTGGATATTCTTCTTTCCATCCAGCTAGTTTTTCTCTCCATTCTCGGGAATCTCCAGGTTTACCATCTTGGTGAACTAGAGCTTTAAGAACCTCTTTTGCATCCCCTACCACTGGAATCTTAGTAGGTACGTTTTTCCCAATCTCAGCAGGATCAATATCAATATGTGCTACTATTGCATTTGGAGCAAAGTGTTCCAGGTTTCCAGTTACCCGGTCATCGAATCTTGCTCCAATACTGATTAATAGATCACATTCATGTAAAGCCATATTCGCTGAGTATGTTCCATGCATTCCTGCCATGCCTAGATATAATGGATGATCAGCTGGGAATCCACCTAAACCTAAAAGTGTATGTGCTAAAGGAATATTTTGTTGTTCAACATATTCTCTTAATTCGTTTGCAGCTTTTGCATGTATAACCCCAGCACCAGCAAGAATGACCGGTTTTTTCGCTTGACTAACTGCTTCAACTAGCTTACGAATTTGCAGATGATTTGGGTGAATTGTCGGCTGATAACCTGGCAACTGAATTTCTTGATCATAATCAAATACCGCTTCATTTGCTGTCATGTCTTTTGGAATATCAATTAATACAGGACCTGGTCTTCCAGAAGTAGCAATATAAAATGCTTCTTTAATTATTTTTGGTAAGTCCTTTACTTCCCTTACCTGGTAGCTATGTTTTGTAATTGGCATCGTGATTCCAAGAACATCTGCTTCCTGGAATGCATCTGAACCAATGACTGATGAAGCAACCTGACCTGTAAATACAACAAGTGGAATTGAATCAATCATCGCGTCTGCTAATCCCGTCACAATATTTGTTGCACCCGGTCCAGAAGTTGCAATGACGACACCTGGTTTTCCTGAAATTCTCGCATACCCTTCAGCTGCATGTATACCACCTTGTTCATGTCTGGTTAATACATGAAAAATTCCTGAATCATATAAACTATCATAAATGTTTAGTACAGCACCGCCAGGATATCCAAAAATGACTTCTACGTTTTCCCGTTTCAATGCTTCGATTAGCATTTGGGAACCATTCATTTTTGTAGAAGCTTTAGTTTTTTCTTCCACTTTTGCATTTACGCCCATTTTTTCTTACATCCCTTCCTTATAGTAATTAAATTTTCTTAATCAAATATGCCTTGGCATATTATCGCCAGATTTTAGGCCCACAGGAAGTGGGTCATAAAGACGTTGCCACATGATGTGGCGCACTTTGTCTTTGAATCTTACTGCTCTAAAAATTCCCTTTGAAAAATCGTGACATCCTCCCAGAGGCTTTTAACATAATTAAGACCGGGTCTTAATTATGTTAAAAAAATAAAATGCCAATCCACCCACTAGACCAATTTCTTGGTCGAAGGGGTGAAAAGGCATTTATCACTTTTCACGGTACCACCCTTGTTCGCGATCAAAAAAAGACCACCTCAGGAACAACTTTTGTTGTTCATTTTGATAACGGGTGAGCTGTTACCAAACACCCGGTTAACTCTACTACAAATGTTTCAAGCTAACACTCTGAGGTGAGTTCATCCAACGGGATAACACCGGCTTCCAGCATTACCGGCTCTCTGTTGATATCTTTACGTTAGACTACTTATCCTCTTCAACGTTTATGAATATTCAATATTTTTAAATTACATTTTTATTAGCTTTATGCCACAGGTATTTCTTTAATACCTAAAAACATAAACGCTTTACATGATTGAAAACTTAGGTTCAAAAAATAATCCAAATCCATGACCTTCCACCTTTTTAGTAAAAGGATGGGTTAGTTATGATAGGACTTTTCTAAGTTGATAATTTGCTTATTCATTTTCTTTTTGCTAGAAAATATTTGATATTAGAGCCTATATTACGCCCATTTTTTATCGGAGTCAACACCATTTTAAAGAATTGTTAGATTATTTTGATTTGATAAACTATCTGAATCCGCTTACAACTCAGAAGTGACGCGGTTTTTAGAATTGAAAGATTTTGTTGAAATTTTCGTGACTGAAAATGATTGATTCGGATGCGATATAGGTAGGAATCTTTCAAGGTCAATCTTTAATATCTGATCGCACGTAATACTAAAATTTTTGTTTGTAGATGAGTCCATTGGACAAATAAAAAAACACTTCAATTCATTTACATGAAAAGAAGTGTTTGTGATTAAGTATGTAAAATGGCTATGCTAGGTAATTAGCCTAAGGGAGGTTACGAAAATCCTTAACAAAGTGAACATTCTTTTCCTGATTATTCTTAGGATGTTTTACTCTTATAGTTAACGATTTATTGCAGAACTTTGGGTCCAAGTAGTAACATTCATCGGTGTCGGGAAAATATACACAATAAATATCAATTTCTTGTTTATTTGTTTATCAAGGTCAACAGTATATCGGAATTTAGAGAGGTCTCCTAACCTGCTGCTGTACATGCGATACATAACTTTGTTAATAATCAGTTATATACATATGAAGGACTTTGCAATTTTTAGTCACTTTTTAGATAGAAATAAGCTATTTCCATTAATATTTTCGTACATTTGGCATGGAGGCTTCATTTTTTGGACCAAAGAGAAGGCATAGAATTGATGTAAGTCAAATTTATTATTTTCAAAGTCCTTTCTGCATAAAATGGTAGAATGCGAAACCTATCCCCGTGTCCCTTTTAATTGCTTAAAAACGGTGTCACTTTTTCAAGTGCCTCCTGGAGTTTCTCACTATTTTTTTGATACATTTCTTTTGCCGATTGGTTATTTGTTTGTAAAGAAAATAATTCCAAATCCGCCTGACATTTCTTTATCGATGCAAGAAGTAATGGTTTTTCTTGTGGGGATGGGACCTTGATTTTATCATCATATAGATCGACTGTCAGTTGTCCATGTGTATCGACTTGCCCGATGAATACATTTTCAATGCTGACACCTATTTTATCTAGCTCCGTTTCAAGCCAATTCTGACTATGTCCTGATGAGGACAATGGTTCATGCATAATTTCTCCATCCATTATAACTGTTTGCGATTCTTTTATCGGAGCTACTGCGAGATTTAGAACTTTCGCAGTTATTGGTTGATTTTCCTTTTTTAATAATACGCTTAAGCTTCCATCTGTCTCCAATACTGCAAACTCAACATCCGCTACCTGAAATACATCCTTATTTCGTAGTTTTGCTAATAATTCATCAATCGTAAATTTTTCTTTTTTTAAATTATCCTCCATTACCTTTCCATCCTGAATAAAAATGGTTCCTTTTCCTTCAGCAAAGTCTCGTACGGTTTTGCTTTTTAATGAAATGAAACCCATAACAAATGGAACAGCAAACCAGACACCCATACCTATTAAGCCGTGACTAATTTGTTTATCCAGACCTGTGGCAACCTCCGCAGCAATACTGCCTATTGTTATTCCATTAATATATTCAAAAAAGGATAACTGAGAAATTTGCTTTTTCCCTAACCATTTCGTTAATAAAAACAATACAATAAGTAGGACTAGTGAACGTACTGCAATACTTAACCAATCTGGCATGTTAATAACTCCTTGAAAAAAAATTTAAAAACCTTTATATTGATATTCCTCCCGCTCAATTTCGCCAACACGTTTTTTTAGATCATTCTTTATTTCATCCATGATCAACATGGTTTCATGAAAAGTTCGTTTCGCTTCTGTGTCTTGTGTACGCAATGCCAAGCTTGAAAACAAAGCTTCAATACTTTTTATACTAGAAAGACACTGTTTCACCTGAGAGCCTACTGTCACCCTACATCCTCCTTATCCTTTAGGTTTAAAAAATAATGCTCCAATCATCCCGAAAATGATGGCAGCCGATATGCCTGCACTTGTCACTTCAAACATCCCAGTTACCACGCCAACCAGTCCATGCTTTTCCGCCTCTGCCATCGCTCCATGTACAAGGGAATTTCCAAAACTGGTAATCGGAACAGTTGCTCCAGCACCTGCAAAGTCGATAAATGGTTCGTATAAACCAAACGCATCTAATAGTGCACCAAGTACTACAAATGTACATAATGTATGTGCAGGGGTTAGTTTAAAAACATCAAACATAATTTGACCAATCACACAAATGAATCCACCTATGACAAACGCCCAAAAGAATATCATGACTTCTCTTCACTTCCATTTTCAATTGATACTGCATGTGCAATACAAGGAATCGATTCATTTTGCTGAAAGGTAAGCGGAGAAAGTAAGGCACCTGTTGCAACAACAAGGACCCGATTCAATTCCCCTTTTTTCATCCGATTTAAAATATGGCCGTAAACGACTGTAGCGGAACACCCTGCGCCACTGGCACCCGCAAGGACGGGTTGCCCTTCTCGATAGATGATTAGTCCACAATCATGATAGTTTTCTTCCTTAATTGGGGTACCATGTTTTTTAAACAAATCAAGAGATACCTCTCGACCTATATGACCAAGATCCCCCGTCACGATTAAATCATAATATGATGGATCGATGTTTCGTTCCTTTAAATGAGCCTCAATTGTATCGACAGCAGCAGGTGCCATTGCACCGCCCATATTAAATGGGTCAGTCAACCCCATATCAACAATTCTACCAATGGTGGCTGATGTTACTCGTGGGCCTTTGCCTGTAGAACTTAGTATGGCCACACCAGCACCTGTAACCGTCCATTGTGCAGTTGGTGGTTTTTGGCCACCATACTCTGTTGGATAGCGAAATTGCTTTTCAACAGCTGCATTATGGCTAGACGCACCGGTTAAAATATATTTTGCTCCGTTATAATTAACAAGAAATGCCGATAGGGCCAATCCTTCCATTGAGGTTGAACAAGCTCCAAACAATCCTAGATATGGACTACCTAGTGTTCTAGTTGCAAAGCTTGTAGGAGTGATTTGATTGATAAGATCTCCGCCAAGGAAAAACTGTATCTGTTCCTTTTGCAGATTGGCTTTTTCGATTGCCTTTTGACAAGCTTCCTCTAACATGACTTGATGTGCCTTCTCAAACGAATCTTGATTTAGCCAAATTTCACCATGAATTAAGTCAAAATCTTGTGGAATTTTGCCTTTTGCTTCAAATGGTCCAACTACTGTACCGGTTGAAATAATCACTGGCTTTTGATTGAATATCCATGTCCGATGACCAATCAGCATTACAATCCCCCCCACGTGATCAGAATGGTCTTAATGGTGGCAATAATAAAGGCAGAAAAAACACCAAAAAGAATAACTGAACCTGCCAACTTAAACATATTGCCACCAACCCCTAAAACAAATCCCTCTGTACGATGTTCAATCGCTGCAGAGATAACAGCATTTCCAAACCCTGTCACTGGAACGGCGGAACCGGCACCTCCAAATTGGGCAATTCGATCATAAACCCCAAATCCTGTAAATAACATAGAAATAAAAATTAAGGTAGCAACTGTTGGATTTCCAGCTGTTTGTTCTGTAAAATCGAAAAAGTATATGTAAAAGGTCTGAATCGCCTGTCCAATCAAACATATGATGCCACCTGTTAGAAATGCTTTAATACAATTTTTAAACAAGGGTCGTTTTGTCTCCCTCTGTTGTTGAAGAGCTTTATATTCTTGTTGAACTGGGGTTAATTTTTTCTTCTTACTTTTCGACATATGCTATTCCTCACTTTACAGCTCATGCTTCTTCTTTCATAAGACTTTTAATATTATCTAATTCTTTTTTTAGTTCTTTTTCCCCAACTTTGCTTTTCTCAAGCTTTTTCTCCAATTTATCCAATTCCAGAAATATTTTTTGATCAGTTGATACTTGGATATTGTGTTCTGGATATTGCTTTTTTAACTCTTTTTTAACTTCCTTTTCGATTGTAGATAGTTGAAACCTGTCCTTTTGTGGTACCTTTATAGCAATTAGAAGTTCTTTATCCTTGTTAACTCCTCTAACCCCGGTAATATCATCCCTTTTGATCAATAGCTCCTCTGCTTGGTTAGCCACGGATTGATTCGTCGCCGTTTTCGCACTGATTTTGGTTATAGACGTGCCTTGGCTTTTGATAGAATCCATATCCTCCTTACATCCAGCTAATAATCCTATAGTTAGAAATAATAAAACACTATATTGAAAGAAAGACTTTTTCATTTTCATATCTATCAACCCCATCCATAGAGCGTAATAACTGGAGAAAGGTTGGTATGTTTAACCAACCTTGAAAGAAATATGGTTTTAAAATTCAAGCCCGATTTTTTGAGCTTATTTATTCTTGTTGATATTGTGGTTCTTCCGCGTCCAATTCCTGCAAACGCGGGTTTAGACTATCCACTATCATTTGGGTTTGTTGGGCAGCATTTTGATATAGTTGTTTTGCTTGTTGATTTTGGGTTTGAAGTGAAAATTGTTCAAGGCTTGCTTGTGCACTTTTCAGACCTGCTAACGTTTGTTTAACCTGACTCTTAACTGTCATTACTTTACCTCCACATATTCTGATTTCCCTTAACACCTATAGGTTCAGTTAAATAGGTATATTTTATAAAAGCCAATTTTTTACAAAAAATCAGTGTAGGTGTAACAATTCGTAAAAAATGTTATCTTAAACTAGAAAAAGTTGAATAATGATCTGAAAGATTAAAAGATTTTTCGGTAAAAGTTTCCTAAAGTGTTTACAAGCTTTGGTCTACTTAATGTGTTTGTTGTATTTGTAGGCGGAACTAAGCATATTTGTGCATACGAAAAGGTGCGTTGTTCTAAGAAGGATTAACCACTTTTTTGTTAACTTTCTTATTGAACCGTACATCAATAGGTCCTGGGGATATCACTTAAAAAAACGGAGGAGGTTTAAAATCTGAATGGTTATGCCACCTAATTAAACCTTAATATATACTTTCATGTAATTTTGGGTTTATTCTTGCGTAAAAAATGTGTTAAACGGTTTGATAACTCACCTTTTTCTATCGTATTTCTAGAAAAATAAAAAACACGCTAATCGCTTGAAATATCAACGATTTAACGTGTTTTCCGGATATCTTATCGTATCCAATTTTACCTATTAGCGTCCCAGGAGAGATTCGAACTCCCGACCGACGGCTTAGCTTACCACTATGACTTTCGCCACCAACAATAGTTGTTTGTAGTCTGGACTATATCTTCACCATTTCAGGTGCGACACGTGTAGTCTCTACGGAACCTCATGATAATCACTTGAAGATTATTCTTTGGAGTTTCTACCATCAATTTACATGATCATTCGAATCTCCTCAGTCTAATGCAAGACATAAGTTTCCTCGGTATTACCATCAGCTAAAAACTGTTAAGGCTTCACCGATATAGTGTCGTCCACTCTATAAGTTCTTCTTTCCTTATAGAGGCTCCTATTTTCTTGAAGGCCGTTGCTCTATCCTGCTGAGCTACTGGGACATTTTAAATTTTTCCGCTAAGTTATTAGCGACATTTTTTATTATAGTCAGATAGGAATCAGATGTCAACACATTTTGAAGAAAAAGTTTTAAAAGGGAGTATTTTTTTACTCCCTACGCTATTGTATCATAAGTTTACCTTGGTTGATAACTCCTCAACAATATTTCCTTCACTATCATAAAAGACAACATCAGCTTGATTATTATCAACCTCTACTATTACATATGTTCTTTCTTTGCGCATTCTTGGCAATCGGAAACTACCTGGATTAATAAATAAAACACCATCAATTAATTCAGTTCCTGCAATATGTGAATGTCCGAAGCAAACAATAGATGCGCCGACTTCTCTAGCACGATAGGATAAATTCATTAATGACATCTTTACATTATACAAATGACCATGTGTCAAGTATACCTTTAGCCCATTTAAAAGAACAATCATATCGTTCGGATAGTTAGAGTCAAAATCACAATTTCCTCTGACTACTGAAAATCCACTCATTTCTTCTGATTGAGATGACAACTCAGAATCCCCGAGATGGAACATAAACTCAACATCATTCTTATGCCTCTCCTTAATGTCGAGTAATTCCTTTGTTAATCCATGGCTGTCACTCAAAATTAATACCTTCATCTTTGAAACTCCTCACGATCTTTTAAAAGCTCGTCTAGCTTTCTAAGTGCATTCCCACGATGGCTGATAAGGTTTTTCTCATCTTTTGATAATTCAGCCATTGTTTTGCCCTTAACAGGCACAAAAAAGATTGGGTCATAGCCGAATCCATTTTCCCCAACAGGCTTATCTGTAATAACACCCTCACAGGTCCCCTCTACAATTTCCGTTTTTTCTCCAGGAATTGCCAAAGCTAGTGCACAATGGAATCTAGCCGATCTTTTTTCATCGGGAACTCCTTTTAATTCTTCTAATACTTTATTAAGATTATCCACATCATTTTTATGCTCACCAGCATATCTTGCTGAATAGACGCCCGGTCTGCCATCAAGATAGTCAATAGCAAGTCCAGAATCATCTGCTATAACAGGTATGTGGAGCTTTTTAGTAATAGCTTCTGCTTTTATTTGAGCATTTTCTGCAAATGTAGTGCCCGTTTCTTCTATATCCTCTATATTAGGATAGTCGACCAGTGATTTTACGTCTATTCCTTTGCTTGCAAATAAATCCCTAAATTCCTTTACTTTTCCTTTATTTTTAGTAGCAATCATTATTTCCTTCACGTTAAGACTCCTTCTTTCCAATTAAGTCTACTAAATCTCCTAATGCAGCTCTCTGGGCCTGAATCAACTCAGTAATCCCTATTTCGGCTAATTCTAATAATGTTTGTAACTGCTGTCTTGAAAAGGTGGATTCTTCTCCCGTTCCTTGAAGCTCAACATACTCCCCCGCTCCTGTCATCACAACATTCATATCAACATTTGCAGCCGAGTCTTCTATGTAATTTAAATCAAGGATTGCCCCTTTTTCAGGATCAATTCCCACTGAAATAGCTGCTAAATAGTCTGTGATTGGAAATACACCCATTTTTTTATCTTTATAGATTTTATGTACAGCAAGGACCATCGCTACAAAAGCACCCGTTATCGAAGCAGTCCTTGTACCACCATCCGCTTGAATAACGTCACAATCAATCCATATTGTTTTTTCACCAAGCTGTTCAAGATTAACCACTGATCTTAATGCACGCCCAATTAAACGCTGAATTTCCATCGTTCGTCCAGAGATTTTTCCTTTAGTGGACTCTCTCATATTCCGCTGCTCAGTTGCTCTTGGAAGCATAGAATATTCCGCTGTAATCCACCCCTTACCAGACCCCCTTATAAAAGGAGGCACCCTATCATCAATACTCGCATTACAAATAACCTTTGTATCCCCAATCGTAATTAATACCGACCCCTCGGGGTGCTTGATATAATTCACTTCAAACTGAATCGGCCTTATCTGATTATGTACTCGTCCATCAACTCTCAAAAACTAAAAACCCCCTGTCCATCCTTAAAAGTAGGCTAAACACTGCCTACCTACTATCCTTTATATAGTATAGCAAAATTTTGTTTTTCTATCGTCTTCCATAGGAAAAAGGTGTGAACATAGTCCACACCCCTACTCTTTTTAGAAACTACCTGTATTCACATTTGCTGGACGTGTTACTGGTTCAGTTAGGGATTTCCCATCTTCCGTAACAACATCTTCATTTCCATTTACCGTGATAGCAACACTCTTTACATCAGGCTGCTCCGTTAAAGATAATACTAAAGAGTTAATAACATGCTTAGAGATCATCTTCTCGTTAAAGCTACCAAAGATAGCTTCATTAAAATCTAAAGTAACTTTGCCATCTTCCAATCTCGCACCTAGTAGTTTTACATCTTGATGAATTTCGCTTATTAAATTCGATGACAAATTTGGTCCGTCAATTAGTGCATTAACCACTGCTGAAACTTTGTCATCCCCTGTATTTTCAATTCGCTTCGTTACAGGCACATAATATTCCGCGTCTTCATTTTGCACATAGAAATAGAGTGTCACAGGGCGGCTATTTGTAATATCTACTACACCGCTGTTATCAATGTTAATTCCATCCGCTCTACTTAAATCCGTTGGAATTGGTGTACTATTAACAGGCATTTCATCTAATTTATATCCATTTACGCTAATTACAACGTTATTGACATTATCAAATTGGGTTAATGTCCAAGTAATGGCTTGTAAGATTTTTGCTTCATCCTCAGGATTATATGTGCCAAATTCCTTCGAGAAGTCAGCTGTAATTGTGCCATCCTCCAATTTCACATCCACAACCGTATCTTGTGGAATAACCGCTCTAAATCCATCTGGAAGAATTTCATTTAAAGGTCCACCCGCTACCAGGTATTCAAGCACTTGTCTTGCCGCAGCATCTGTCTTCGGAAGATCTACAGTATATGGTACTACAAGACCACTATTATCAATCAGATACAGGTCTCGTTTTACTGTTTCAGTTGTAGCTTCCTCTTGGTCAGTAGCCTCAGTAGCATCAGTTTCTGAGTTATCCCCTTTTGCTACTGTCTCATCCACCGCTTCGTTTTTAGGTGGATCCATTTGTTTAACTTCTTCCTCTCCACCAAATAAGCCGCATCCTGAAAGTAGAACTGTAGAAGTAACAACTGTTGCAGCTATTGCAGATTTAGTTATTTTACGCATTCTTTTCCCTCCTAAGGCAGTTTGTACTACTATGTATACGAGCCCTCTATACAAATTAGACCGCTTTTTGTTGAAAAATATGGACAAAATGTTTTGATTTTAGAAGGAAACAAAATGTAAAATAAAGGGGTAAGATTTAGATTTATCGAAAGGAAGTGTTGTGTTTGATTATTAAAAAACGTACCGTACCTCTTGAATTACAGCTCCTAAAGTCTAATCGAGCAAGAAAGAAAGTCCCTGAAAAAATCGAGCATCAAATCATTACGCTCGAAAAAGGCTTCATTGGGGAAACTATATTTGACCAGCGTATGGAAAGTCTTTCACTTGACTCCCTCACCATCAATGACTTGCTTCTAGAAACAAACAGAGCTCATTATCAAATTGATTCACTACTTATTTCCCCACCCAAGATTCACATATTCGAAGTAAAGAACTTTGAAGGCGATTTCATAGTAAAAGGAGACCAATGGAAAAGCTTATCAACTGGAAAAGAGATCAAAAATCCCCTTCTACAGCTATCCCGAAGTACCTCTCTACTTAGACAATTGCTCCAACAACTCGGTTCCAACCTCACCGTCGAAGGCCACCTCATTTTTATAAATCCAGAATTTTATCTGTACGAAGCTCCACCAAATCTACCGATTGTATTTCAGCCTCAACTTAATCGTTTTGTACGCTCTTTAAATGCACAATCGTCCAAAATCTATGATACACATCATACGTTAGCAAAAAAGTTGCTTTCGATACATATAAAAAAGTCCCCTTTCTCATTGCTACCAGCGTATGATTTTGATGAGTTAGAAAAAGGGATTTTGTGTGGAGAGTGTTGGAATGGGTTTATGGAGATTGGGAATCAACATAAATTAAAATGTCCTAAATGCAACAAATGGGAAGATAAGGAAACTGCTATTATTAGATGTATTGAAGAATTCGAGCATCTTTTTCCTCATATGAAGATTACGGTTAGTACAATATTTGATTGGTGTCAGGTAATTAAAAGCAAAAAGACAATAAGAAAAATACTTTCAAAAAGGTACAAACTAATCCAGTTTGGAAGATCGTCTTTTTATGTGAAGCTTTAGTTTCTATTATTAATAATAATTTTGTTGGATGGGATTGACTTTCATTATTAAATTTTCTTTTCTTACACTTATTCGTTTTTTGATTATGCTTAAAGGTATTTAAGATTTTACTTACCACACTTAGTAGCGGACCTTTGTGTGATGATACGATTAACCTCTTTGCTTACCCTCACTTAGACGATGACCTTTGCGTGAGGGTACGATTATCCCCTTTGCTTACCCTCACTTGGACGATGACCTTTGCGTGAGGGTACGATTATCCTCTTTGCTTACCCCCACTTGGACGATGGACTTTGTGTGAGGGTACGATTATCCTCTTTGCTTACCCTCACTTAGACGATGACC